>NZ_VLSR01000057.1:0-502 GCF_007558235.1 Acinetobacter sp. RF15B
CTTCTTGAGTAAGATGAGTATAGTTCATGATGCAACTTTGACTTTGGTCGGTCGGAAGCAAAATGCTAGCTCATCTTGCTTCCTTCCAATAATTTAATCTCTGTTGCACTTCATTTGAGAATCCAAGGTCTTAATATCCTCTGTTCTAAGATGCTTATTTCGTTTTATTCAACTTATACCCAATACATCTAACAAGAATTAAATCACATAATAAAAAAATTCTAAAAAATAGGCGCTATTATTCTTTTTATTTTTAAAGATAAATTAACCTGAATCCTGTTTAAGCCAACTATTCGATTACTCGAATGGTTGGCTTATTTCTGTGGCTCAATTGATATGCGCACAATGAAGCATAAATCCCTCCTAGAAATCCATAAACACTACGTACTCTACTCGTCACTAAATTGTACTGTCCTTTCAATAGGCTGAATAAAGTCTCTATTTTATTGCGCTGTTTTAAGTGATATTCATCAGATTCTTGTAGTTGAATAAACTTCATATT
>NZ_VLSR01000010.1:0-127465 GCF_007558235.1 Acinetobacter sp. RF15B
GCTGGCGACCATAGCAAGAGTGAACCACCTGATCCCTTCCCGAACTCAGAAGTGAAACCTCTTTGCGCTGATGGTAGTGTGGGGTTACCCATGTGAGAGTAAGTCATCGCCAGCTCATTATTCAAAATCCCCCTGCTAAAAAGCAGGGGGATTTATTTTTATAAAAAGAAAAATAAAAAGGAAAATACGCTGATCAAGTGAACTAATTGCAATGGCATCGGTGCAAACCGTTGCTGAATTGACAAGATACAATATGTTTGAGAATCTTTAAAACACATTAAAAAAATGAAATTAATATCAATTTAGCGTATGTGAAAAAAAATGGTCTACATCAGTAGGTGGCGAAGTGATCGGGATCAATTAACTATGCTTTAATGATTCGGACTCAGCTATCCATCAAGTGGCTTTAGACTATTTAAGTATTCTAGACTACTATGTTGATAATTATAAATAATTGAAATTAAAGTGAATTTTTGTTTTTTGTGTGGGTTTGAGCAATTTAAAAGATTACTCTGATGGGTTGAGAGTACCTGTGCGAGAGCAATTTATACAGTATGCATCTTTGAAGCAACTTAGTGCTGCAGGTAATTTGGAGTTACTTGCAGCATAGCGCTGTTTGGATCGCTGGATTGCACATACAAAATGTTTAGGGCGTGTGTTGAAGCTCAAAATAGCTGAACTATTATTGTGAATCTAGCTGCCTTCGGGCATGCTTTAGAGCAGTTCGCAGGCCTTCAACAATCGTTGGATGGTAATAAGGCTTATCTAGTAAATCATCAACAGTAAGCGCTTCATCTACCATCCACGCCAGTAAATGTGCTAAATGTTCAGCTTCATGGCAAAACAATTCTGCACCGAGTACTTTACGCGAGCCTTTATCAACATAAATCTCAGCAGCTCCCTGATTTTTCGCATTTATAATGGCGCGTCCCTGTTTTCTAAAATCAATAGATCCTGTCACAAACTCAATGTTGCGATCTTTTAACTGTTTATAATTTTGTCCCAGCATCGCCATTTCAGGTGAACAGAAAACAATACCTAAAGGCGTTAATGTTTTGACCTCTTGATCAGGATTTGCCCTTAGGCAGTGTTTAGCAGCATGTTTGCCTTCATGAGCCGCTTCATGCTGAATGGGGGTGGAAGTGTATGCATCGCCGACAATATAAATCGGTAAATCAGACAATTGCTTGGTTTTGCTGTCTACAGGCAAGTTTTTTAAGTCTTTAAAATCGGGATGAATATTTTCAAGTTTTAATGTGTTCAGGAGTGTTTTACGACCTGTTGCCGCCATTACACAGTCCACTATTAAGGTTTGATTTCTACCATTTTCCATATAGCTTAGTTCAACCCCATTTTCAGTGTTTTGATAATCACTTGGCAAAGTTTCAAAATGTAGGTTTAACTCTTTGCTTAGCTCCTCCTGTGCGAGCTTTTGCAAAGCAGGGCTGCTGAGTGCACCAATTCTTCGGCTGCGTGCAAAAATATGGGTGTTTACCCCTAAACGGTGCATAGCTTGAGCAAGCTCGACGGCAATGACACCGCTGCCAATCACGGCTAAGGATTTTGGCAGTTTTTCCAGTTCAAAGACCTCATCTGTCGTGATAAGCCGCTTGTCCAGTTTTTCTTTCAATTCCTGATCGATGCTTGGCGTTGTTCCTACAGCAAGAATAAAGCTTTTTGCCTGATAAGATTGATTGTTGACTTGAACCGTATTGGCATCAATGAATTCGGCGCGGCCTGAAATTTTATGTTCAGTTTTCCATGAGTCGACATCTTTTAAGGTTGCACGGGTAAAGCGGTCTCGTAATTGCTGTACATACGGCATCACTTGGGAGGTGTCTATTTTAACTTGTGCAGTTAATCCTAAACCTTCATGTTGTTGCATTTCATGCATGCGGTTGGCAGATAAAATCAGAACTTTACTTGGCATACATCCGACACGGGCACAAGTGGTGTCCCATGGGCCATCATTGATGATCAGGATATTTTGAGTATATTTTATGGCTTCTTTATAGGCTGAAATTCCGGCAGTTCCAGCGCCAATGATAATGAGATCGTACATTTGTTACTCTTACTAAAATCATTATTGATAAGCTAGCATACAAAACATTTAGCTTACCTTTATTTACATAAAACCATAATTATGATTACATAACACGAAATTAAATAAAGATTGATAGCAAACCCTATAATAGAGGGTCTTGGGGAATTTGAATGATTAATAAACAATTAGGTATTAAATTATCTGCTCTTACTTTTGCACTAATATTGGCCGGTTGTGGCGGTGGTGGTAGTGATGGGTATTATAATGATGGAAGTGGGTCAAATAATGGTAATGGATCAAATACTGATAATGGGATAGAAGCACCGGTTGTAGCTAAATTGAATATTACCAATGTTGAGTTAGTAGATAGTAATAATCAAGCAACTACAGTATTAACGCTCCTTGGTGCCAGTGCAGGCGTAAAAGTAACTGACCAAAATGGCCGGCCAGTCAGTGGGGCACTTGTAACGTTTACAGGTGAAAATATTACATTTGAAACCTCTAATGCCACAGTTCTATCGAATGCTGAAGGTATTGCAAAGATTGGTATTAAGCCAACAGATGAAACAAAAACAGGTATTTTTAAAATTTCTGCCAATGCAGAGCTGAATGAAAATACAGCAAATACGAATGATACCTATGTTTCTGTAGAAGCTATTAAAACCAAATTTGAAAATTTAACATTTGATCATTTAAGTATTGATGCGGGCGGCTCTGTTAAAATCAGTTTAAGCACTGTTGATAGTTTAACGGATATTGCACAAAACAATGTTCAAGTAAGTTTTAAAGCAGATTGTGGGACATTCACTAATAGTACAGTGAGTTCAAATCAAGGTTTAGTTGAAACGACATATACTGGAGTTTCAACAAGTGGTCAGTTGTGTTCGGGTACGCAAGTGATTACGATTTCTGCGAATAATGGGGCAACCACAACAACACAAAATATTACGATTAATCCGATTAAAGCTAATTCACTCGTATATAGTTCGGGTGAAGTAAAATTAGGTGCTGCAAATAGTGGTTCAAGTGCATCGGGTAAAGTTGAATTCACCGTGTATTCAAATAACTTACCTGCTAAAAACCAGGATGTTTTGGTAGAATTAATTTATGCACCACGTGATTTGAGTTTCATTACATTACATAACAAAGTAAAAAAAGTTATTAAATCAAATGATGACGGTAAAATTGTTATAGATATATTCCCAGGCAGTCTACCAGGTCCTGTGGAATTGAAAGCGACTTTAGTTAGCGATCCTAGCGTCACAGCATTAACCAAGGATGTTTCAGTTGCAACTGGACGTGTTACCCAGAATGGTTTAAGTCTGTCAGTTACTAAGAATGCATTGCAATGGGATATTGATGGCGATAAAGCGACCGTCGTAGCTCGTTTGCGTGATCGTGTCGGGAATAAAGTTCCTGATGGAACAGTCGTGAGTTTTGTTACTGAAGGCGGTAGCATCGAGCCAAACTGTTCAACAGTTGATGGTGAATGTAGTGTTGTTTTACAAACTCAAAATCCACGCCCTGCGGATAACCGTGTAACAGTATTAGCTTATGTTGAAGGCGATAAGTCCTATATTGATAAAGATTCAGATAACGTATATACGGCTGGTGTAGATGAGTTAACGAGTAACATTGGTGACTTCTTCCGTGATGATAATGAAAATACAATTTTTGAAGCTGCGCGAGGTGAGTTTCTTTATAAGCGTGGTGCTGTCGGGAATACATGTGCGGCAAGTACATTTATTCAGCCAAATATCTCAGGTACATGTAGCACTGAATTGTCAGCTGTCATTCGCCAACAACTTGTATTCTCATTTAGTAATGATATTCCAACCATCGCAGACTTAACTGTAACAGATACCAAATCAAACTTTAATTTTAAGTTATTTGGTAATAGTGCACGGTCAGTTCCGATGCCTACAGGCACGACAGTTGCAGTTCAGGCAGAAGATAATACGAAAGACAATCAAAAGTCTTGTTCAGTTGAGCTGTGGAGTGGTAATGCAACAGTACCATCGGTATTTAATCTGTTAACACCTTCAACCTTCGCTTCAAGTTCACAAGTGAATTATTCTTATCGTTTAAAAGAATGTGACTCAGGGGATAGTTTGGTTCTTACTGTGACAGCTCCTACAGGGCAAATCACGAAACAAGAATATATAATTCGTTAAAAATAAAAAAACAGCGCTTCGGCGCTGTTTTTTATGGGGGGATTAGATTTAAAAATTAAATCGAAGTTCCCACACTGACTCCTACAGTGGGCTTCAGGTTCATCGAACTACAACCGACAAACGTCAAACTGAGGCATACAATCAGCAATAACTTATTCATGAATTAACCCCTGAGATTTTGCCTGATTAAAGAGTACTGCCGAGCGTGTACCGCTACGGCACACCATTAAAATCGGTTTCGGCAGCTCATTATAATAGCGGGCAAACTCTTCAATATTAGCCTGGGAAATCTGTCCACTTACTACAGGCTGGTAGATCACGCTTACCTGAGACCTTTCCGCAATTGAACGTAACTGGCTCACACTTACCTTATTTCCTGGCTCCTGATCGGGAAGATTAACAATCACCGATTTAAAACCATCTTTTAATAACTGTTCAAACTTAGCCGATGTCATCTGACCTGTTATGCTGACATTTGAGTTCAAAGCGCGACTTAAGTCACTGGCTGCAAAACTTAAAGAAGCGCAGCTCAAACTCATCAGCAGTAAAGCTTTGTACCAGAAGGACTTAGTCATCCAGCAAGTCCATCTGTTTTGCCAGTTGATATAAATTATTGGAACGGTTACCTGTACGGCAGAACATCAAGATCGGTTTTGGCAACTCATTATAATGATTGGCAAAAGTGCGTACATCAAGTTCGCTTATCTGGCCCGCGACCACAGGCTGAAATACATAATCCAGACCCGCCTTACGCGCTGCTTCCTCAATCTGGACACTGGAGGGCTGTTCAGGGCCGCCTTCCATGTCTGGACGGTTATTAATAATCGATTTAAAACCTTTTTCCACCACCTGATCAATATGTTCAGGACCAATTTGACCTGCAAAGCCTATATTTTCGCTCATGATGTCACTCCATTATCGCATTTATCTTGATATGCTTTATGATAGCATTAAGCTGAAAATATGATGTCTAGTTCTGAAAACTTTATAAACGATTACAACTATAAAATAACGCAATGGAGCCGCGTATGTACGCTTATACAGTCGAACCACTGTATGTCAAAAGCGGTCAGGAAGTGATTGCTGCAGATTTCTATCGTCCTCAACAGATCGACAAGCCCGCTGTCATCCTCATGGCTCACGGTCTGGCGGCTTTACGCCACTTTAAACTGATCCAATACGCACAGCGTTTTGCCAAAGCCGGTTATGCGGTGGTACTCTTTGATTATCGCTACTGGGGAGGAAGTACGGGTCGCCCACGTGAGCTGGTATCAATCCGGGCTCAACTTGATGATTGGCGTACGATGATTAACCATTTACACACACGTAAATCTATTGATGCCAAACGTATTGTACTGTGGGGAACTGCGCTAAGTGGCGGGCATGTATTAACCCTTGCAGCAGAGTTAAAAAATATTCAGGCGGTGATGGTCCAGGTACCTTTTGTGGATGGAGCCGAAAGTGCCAAACTTTATCCCTTACAGCAAATGCCCAAAGCCCTGAAAATTTCCAGTCAGGATTATATGGGAGCAAAGGTCGGCATGGCACCCAGAACTTTACCCGTGGTTGACCGGCAGGGACTGTGTTTTCTACCGACCCCGGACAGTTATGAGGGCTATCTCTCCATTGTAAATCCGGATTATTATTGGAGTGGCTATATTCCGGCACGGGCGTTCTTTAAGCTAATCCGTTATCGTCCTATTCTGGATGTGCGTAAGATCGCGGTGCCTGCGCTTTTTATTGCGGCTCAGCAAGATAGTCTGATACCGATTGAGTCCAGTAGGGAAACAGCGACCAATATTGCTCCTTTTGTACAATATCATGAGTGGAATATGCGACATTTTGATATTTATCATGGAGAATGGTTTGAAAAAGCGATTTCGACCCAATTAGAATTCTTACATCAACATATTGGAGTGCGTTAGATGATCATTGTATGCTCAGAATGTCAGGCCAAAAACCGTGTGCCTGAAGAGAAGCTGACGGAGAATCCTGCCTGTGGTCAATGTCATCAGGCGCTGGTTCCCTTGGCCCCGATTGAACTGAATGAACAGAATTTCAGTCTGTTTGTCACCCATAGTGACCTGCCGATTCTGATTGACTTATGGGCAGACTGGTGTGGTCCTTGCAAAATGATGGCACCGCATTTTACCAATGTTGCCCAGCAATATCCTAATGTTGTGTTTGCCAAAATCGATACCGAAGCCAACCCACGTTTAAGTGCTGCATTTAATGTGCGGAGTATTCCGACGCTGGTGTTGATGAATAAAACGGATGAAATTGCTAGAATAAGCGGTGCATTACGCTCAAGCGAGCTACAAAAATGGCTTGATCAGCAGTTAAATGCCTCATCCTAATTCACAAGCCTGGAGTTCAAGTGTCAGATTCTCATATTAAACCAGAGGGAATTCTTTCCCTGCAGACCATTGCAATGCCTGCGGATACCAACTGGAGCGGAGATGTATTTGGTGGCTGGATTGTTTCACAAATGGACTTAGCCGGTGCGATTCATGCCGAGCGTTTTAGTAAAGGTCGTTGTGCTACTATTTCAATCAACCAGATGACCTTCTTGGTTCCAGTAAAAGTGGGTGATGTGATTAGCTGTTATACCCAGATTTTAAAGGTGGGTAATACCTCTATCCAGATGGAAATTGAGGTATGGGATAGTCACGATGATTCGCGTCCACCTGTACGGGTGACAGAAGGGGTATTTACCTTTGTCGCAGTGGATGTCAAAGGCAATAAACGCCTGATTCCGGAAGAAGCAAAACAGAAGTTTTTAGAATCTCGACAGAACTGAATAGAAAGTAAAAAAATCCCAGCCCATTGTCTGGGATTTTTTTGGTTTACGATGAAATCAGGCTTTCTTCAGCTGGCTCTTGGCCACCCAGGCCCAAAGCATTTCACATTGAATCGGTTCCTCACCAGACTCATCGGTGATGATGACCCGAACCAGCGTTTCCCCTCTGTCTGAATTTTGCATCAATTGCTGCTGTTCAGCAGTTAGGGTAGCCACTGCGGTCATGGCGCCTTTGCTGGGCCGCTTATAATCCACTTTTAGGCTTTTGATGAGCACGATGGCACTATCCGGAACGTTCATCGCCGTGACAAAACCAGTTGCAGTTTCTGCCAGCAAGGCCATGGCACAGGCATGGAGCTGACCAATATGGTTCTGCATGGCTTTATGATTGGCGATGCTCACGACCACCTTGGACGCACTGATGTGCTGATAGCGGATTTTGGCCGACCCCACCATGGGCACCATCCGGCCAAAAGTTTTACTCAGTAAGGTGGTTCGAATACCTTGAGGTAGTCTTGATGTGGCTTGAACCAGTTTCGTCAGTCGATTGCGATGTGCCATAATTTCCTCAGCCAGACAGGACGCTGTCTTAATCCTTAAAGTTGTTGAACTGTAAAGGCAAACCGAATTGCTGTTCCTTCAGGAATGCCATCAATTGTTGCAAGGTATCGCGTTTCTTGTCGGTCACACGAATCTTGTCACCCTGAATTGAAGATTGCACTTTAATGCCACTTTCTTTAATGGCTTTATTAATTTTTTTCGCAGTATCAGAGTCAAGACCATCTTTAAGCTTGATGACCTGAATCACATTTTTACCAGAAGCTGTCATTTTTTGCGGATCAAGCGCCTGAATGTCGACTTTACGCTTATAGAAGTGGTTTTCCAGCATGGTATACACTTGCTCACATTGGAAATCACTCTCAGTGATAATTTTGATTTCCTTGTTTTTTTCATTCAGTTCAATTGAAACCTCCTGTCCACGGAAATCAAAACGTGTTCCGATTTCTTTTTGAGTGTTTTGAACTGCATGATTTACTTCAAAAATTTCTAATTCTGAAACAATATCGAAAGAAGGCATGGTTTAGACCTTTACAAATGGAAAGAATATCTGAGATGCTAGGGATGTTTTCTTCATTTGCCAAGTGTTGTTTATATCAAAGGAGTGCGCAATGATCCGTAAACAAGAAATTACAACATTTGAGTTCCCAGAAAATGCCGTAATCTGGGATGTACGCGATGCAAGTGCTTATGCTGAAGCACACGTGAAAGGGGCAGTGAATCAGCCCATTAACGATCTTTCAGCAGACAGCCTGACTCAGGTGTCGGCGGATCAACCAATTTATATTTTATGTGGCGGTGGAAGCAAAGCACCACGTGCAGCTGAGAAGTTAGAAGCTTTCGACAATTCACGTGAATATGTCATTCTGATGGGGGGAACCCGTGCTGCTCGTGAAGCAGGTATGCCCTTAGAACAGAGTGCATGATTGACTTTGTCAAAAAAGCGCCGTCAGGCGCTTTTTTAATGGGGGTAATATTTTCCGTCTCCTTTTAGAAAGGAGCAGGGAGAGGTGAAATATCTTCACAATAAAATAAGATCCTCACTCTAGCCCTCTCCCATAGGGGAGGGGAGAGCCCTTTAAAACAGGATTCTATATTTGCGGCTTGAAATATGGTTTTTTAGCTTTCACTTTTTTCTGAAAACGCGTCACGCTGAGTTTTTTGACGAGATCAGACGGAGCAGGACACGCCTCTCCGAGGATCTGGGCTGCCAGAATTTCACTGCATAATGGCGCAAACAGAAAACCCTTGGAACCCAGTCCCGCGAAACTGTAAATTTCTTCTCCGGTATGCATTTGACCCAGTAGCGGAAAATAATCCTGACTTTGTGCCCGTACCGAGGCACGGCCTTGCCAGGTCTCAGCGGCTGGCAGTGATTGGGCATATTCGGGGAAGACACTGTGGATAAGTTCATAGTTATGCACATGATCTTCTGTCAGTACGTCTGTGTCTTCGCGATTTGGATGAAAAGAAGCTCCAAGCAGCAGTTGTTCATGATTCAGCTGCATACAGTAGCCGCCATAACTATAGGCGGTTTTTAGGTTTAAGGGCTGGTTCTGGTTATTTACCCAGCTGACTTGGCCTCGAATCGGTTTGAGTACCGGATAATCTGTGAAGAACTGCTGGCTTTCTCGCGCCGTACAGACAATTACATGATCAAACTCCCCGAGGAACTGCTGATCTGTAAACAGCTGAGTGTTGGTGGCTGTTTCAATGCGGCTGATTTTGGCCTGTGCATAATGAATATTAGGATGTTGCAGAATTTCCTCCTGTAGCTGGTGCGGCGAAACAGCACCAGCTGCCAGAAGTTTTAAACTAGGATATTCGCTGTGTAGCTCTTGAGATTCCACCGCTTGCAGGGCCAGAATGCCTGCTGGATATTCATCTGCCAAACTGAGCAGTTGCTCAGGCTTTTTCAAAGCCAGCTGGCTGACCTGAATCGGGCGAAAAGCTTTAAAGCTCTGATAATGATTGAGGGCATATTGCCATGCCAGCGTCATCAGGTGTGCGCTGCTTTGTTCAATTGGACCGAGTTTGGGGTTTAGTAAGGCCAGAGGATTGCCTGATCCTCCTGCAAGTGGCGCTGACTGGTCGTAAATTGAGACTTGATGACCGCGCTGAGCGAATGCCCATGCCGCACTCAAGCCTGCAATTCCGGCGCCAATTACGGCAATCTGGCGGGGCTGGGTATTTAACTCAGGTTTTGATTCAGTTTTTTTTTGAGCAATATCCGACTCTGACGGACTGTCATTCTTTTCAGCAGGTTTCCAGATGGCTTTTAGCATTTCACGTTTATGGCCAAAGCCGCGGGGACGGGAAATAGAAATACCGTGATTTTTTAAGCCGCGCTTTAATACGCCTGCCACACTAAAAGATGCAAAGGTGGTTCCTGTCTCTGATAGGCGCACAATATGCTTTAAAACGTTTTCTTCCCACATATCCGGATTGCAGGAGGGCGCAAAACCATCCAGAAACCAGGCATTTACCGGCGCGGTTTTTTCGATGACAGGAAAGACTTCATGTGCATCTCCCAGCCAAAGATCCAGACTAAACCGCTCCTCAGGAAAGCTCAGGCGATGACAGCCCGCCAGAGGCATCGGATATTGGGCAATTAGTTGATCCGCCAGTGGTTTGAGTTCAGGCCAGACATGTAAAGCCCGGATCAGATCCGGTTTGGACAGAGGGAATTTCTCGACTGAAATGGCATGCAGATGACTCTGATTATCAGGTCGAAGCTGTTGCCAGAGCTGCCACAGTGCCAGAATATTGAGACCTGTACCAAATCCTGTTTCGCCTACACAAAAATATTCAAAAGCTTTGAGTTCTGTCAGGCGAGTGGTGAGGTCATTGCCATTTAAAAACACATGCCGCGTTTCTAATAAGCCATTATCTTTAGAAAAATACACATCACCAAACTGCTTGGAGACAGGCACATCAATGCCATCGACCAGTTGCCAATCCAGATCGGCGGTTTGAATTGCATGAGACAAAACGGGCACAACCTTTACTATGTCAAAGAGAGTGGTAGCTTACCATTGTCGGCGACGTTTGGTATAAACATAGCTGGCAATCAGGAAGCCCAGTAGTACGCCGACAGCCAGCGTTGCAGCACCATACAGGAACATCTGGGCACTACGTTCGCTTTGTAAGACCTGAACCTGAACACCAAGATTATCGTTCTTTAACTGTAATTCCTGATTCTGGGCCAAGGCTTCAAGATTGGCTTCTTCCAGCTGTTGTAAACGGGTGGCCTGATCTTTGACCAAGGCTTTGACCCTGGCTTCTTGCTGAACCTTATTGCGGGCAATTTCCTCTGCAGTTAAAGGCCTATTTTCAGCGGCTGGACTGGTCTGGGCAGAAGTGGCTACAGCCGGGAGAATTACAGGCTTTGCAGTGGACTGGGTTTGGACCGCTGTCTCTGGCGCTGCTACTGTCTGATGGTCCTGAATGGCGGGTGCAGGTAAAACCTCAACCGCCCACACCGGAGCAATCATAAAATATAGGCCAAGCATACTGGCAGTAACAACACGCATGAACCTTATCCTTGAGGAAATGCTTTATTAAATGGCTTGACGTCAATGTGTGCGTAGACCCCTTCTTTCAGGAAAGGCTCATCCTGTAACCAGGCATCCAGTGCTTCACGATTATCGAAGTCGACAATAATGGTACTGCCATAAAAGCCCGCTTGAGGATTGGCCGGGTCTTTAGGCATGGCACCTGCCACAATCAGACGGCCTTCGTCATCGAGTTTTTGTAAACGGGCAAGGTGCTGGGGACGAATTGCGAGGCGTTTTTCAACTGTACCTTCTTGATCGGTGCAGCTCACAACAAATAACGGCATGCTGGCTCTCTTGGTTTGTAGTTGGACTTATTCAGCGGTTTTAAAGTATTTACGCAATACAATAAACTGAATAATGATAAAGGAAAACATCACGATCATGTCACCAAATGCGGTAAATTCGCCCCAATATTTTCCATCCATCCATAAGTAGGCGAAAAAGGTATGCAAAAATGACATCAAGACAAACATCCCTACCCAGGCATAGTTGAGTTTGACCCAGCCTTTATCGGTTAAATTGAAGACAGGACCAAACAGGCGCTGGATTAATGGCTTTTTATCTTTGCTAAACCATGGCGACAAGAAAAACACCCCGGCAAAGACCAGATTCAGCAAAACGGCTTTTAGCCGGATATAGAAATCATCGCTCAGGATCAGGGTAATGCCACCAAAAATTACCGTCATAAACAGTACAATCCATTGCTGCTTGTCCAGACGGAATTTCTGCATGACGAATAAGGCACCGTAGACGACCAGCATAGAGATGATCAGGCCTGTGGTCGCAACAAGAATATTATTATTGTCGACACCTCCAGCAGAACCGATCAGTTGTAGCAGTTGATGGTCAGTGTCTTTTGGATCTACAGTTTTATATAAATAAAAGAAAATAATGAGTGGCACAAAGTCTAAAAGTGCTTTCATGTTAGAGTATCTAAATCTGATCAAATAAATGTCTATAGTATAGAGATGCACGGCGTAGATTTACATACACATAGTAATATTTCTGATGGGACTTTTAGTCCACAGCAATTGGTTGACGCTGCGGCGGGCAATTTCATCCATACTTTGGCCCTGACCGATCATGACACCATAGATGGTTTGACGCTGGCTCAAGAAGCCGCTAAAAATCATGAGATTAAGATTGTTTCTGGAGTTGAAATCTCCAGCCAGTGGTCACGTCCTGCAACCAAGAAAAATTATGGTGTGCATATTGTTGGGTTAAACATGCAGGATCTGGCCCCTTTACAAAAAGCGCTCAATCAACAAAAGAAAATCCGGGCTGAACGCTCTAAACAGATTTGCGATCTGCTGATTCCTTTAATTGGTCAGGATATTTATGCAGATGTGCTTGCCAAAGTGGACCAAGTTCCGGATCGGGTAACACGGACACATATTGCCAAAACGCTGGTAGAGAAGGGGATTGTGACCCGCCCGCAACAGGCCTTTGATAAATATATCAAGGAAGGCAAAAAAGCCTATGTCAAATTTGATGGCCTGAATCTTGAAGACACCATTCAGGTGATTCATGAAAGCGGCGGTTTTGCGGTGCTGGCACATCCGACCAAATATGATTTATCTGCGACCAATATCCGTTACCTGATCGAAATCTTTGCCAAGTTTGGTGGTGATGCCGTAGAGCTACCGCCCGCAATTGACCCAGCTTCAACCCGGCAGATGGTAGACCGAATGATTGCAGAGCATGGGCTCAAAGTATCAATAGGTAGTGATTTTCACGGTGACCATATGCCCTGGATTAAACTGGGGAATGTGCCGAGTTTAAAACCAGGGCAGGTCGGGATCTGGGAGAGTTTTGTTTAGTTATTGCCTCAATTTCTAGCTGCTCCGCGAGTCTGAGAGGGTGCAAGAGTAGAGAAAACACCAGGAAAGACATTAAAGCAAATTATGATCTTGAGCTTTAATTGGTGGTGGCGTCGGTTTACCCAAAGTTCCTAGCAGTTCAATTTCAATCGTACGCACCATAGAGTCCAAGGGCAGGTCATTACTCTGTGTGCCAAAAGGCTCCTCAATTTCTGAACTTAAGGCATCCAGACCTAAAAAGGTATAAGCCAGAATTCCCACCAGCAAGGGGGTCAGCAAGCCGAGGGTTGAACCCAGACTAAAGGGTAAAATAAAACAGAAAAAATAGACGGTACGGTTGAGCAGAACCGAATAGGCAAAAGGCAAAGGTGTCGTTGCAATCCGGTCACAGCCGGTTTGTACAATACTAAGCTCGGCCACATGATCATTCATCTGCATATAAATCACGTCAGAAATTTCACCTTCTTTGAGTGCCTGCATCAGCTCCCATTGAATCAGGCTCAGCGTATACTGCGGGGCATTGGCTTGCTGATACAGCTGGGTAATGGCCTGCTGGCTCATGCCACTGGTTTCAACCAGTTCGGTCGGGTTCGCTGTTTGGTGGCGCAGGCGATCTCGCAGGACATTGGCAAAAACAATCACATGCTGAATCACCCTTTCACGGCGGCCTTGCGACAGCATTCGGCAGTCGCGGTCAAAGTGCCGAGCGTTGGCAATCAGAATGCCCCAGAGTTTGCGTGCTTCCCACCAGCGGTCATAACAGGCCGAGTTTTTGAAACCAAGAAAAATAGAGAGCACGACCCCGATCACGGTAAAGCCGCTCAGCGGTAATTCTGGAAAATTAAGATAACCAATATGCGCCAATCCGCCGACAATGGCCGAGATCAGCATGACCACACCTAAAGGGGGCAGAACCTTCGGTAAAATTGTCCCCCGCCAGGAAAATAGCAGTTTAAACAGGCTGGGCTGGTCACGTACGATCATTTATTGGAATCATCACAGTTTTTTTCATGATCTTCGGAACTTGTGCCTGCTTTGTCAAGTGCTATTCAGGGTGTTCTTTCAGGTTTGATGAGGTGCTGCTCAGCAAAGGAGAAACAGCCCTCGAGTGCAATAATACAATGATCAATCAAATGAATGTCAACCAGTTGACAGGCCTGCTGAATCTGTCGGGTTAAGTCGAGATCTGCCTGAGACGGATAGGCTCTGCCCAAGGGATGATTATGAGCAATAACAATTGAGGTTGCCTGCTGGGTAATGGCATAGCGTAGCAGTTGATTAATGGAAATATCACATGCATTAATGGAGCCATAAAACAGTTTTTTAAAACTGATTTTTCTCAAGCCGGCATCCAGACACAGCACGGCAAATACCTCCTGGCTTTCTCCCAGCAATTCAAAACGTAAATAATCTCTTAGCCGTTTGGAGTTGCTGAGTTCGAGTGCATCCTGTTTAAGATGCTCAGCAATATAACGCCGTCCCAATTCCTTGACCGCTATTAGTTGGGTGTATTTGCTGATACCTATTCCATGAAACTGGCTGACCTCCTGTAAAGGGGCATCCAGCAGGGCGGTTAAATGCCCGAAATGCTGAATCAATACACGTGCCAGTTCGACCGCTGAATGCTGCTGTGAACCTGAACGGAGAAAAATAGCCAGCAGTTCGGCATCGGATAAACTTTCTGCCCCATATTGAATTAAACGTTCGCGTGGCCGTTCCTGTTCTGGCCAGTTTTTTATAGAAAATTGCATGATGATTAGACTTATTTATTATGAATTATTGGTTTTCCCCCAAGCGCATCTCTTGGGAATGTGATTATTTAATGCTATTGTGAGCCCCACTGCAACAGAAAGGAAAGCTGTTCGTGAGCTTTGATCTAAGTGTAATTTCTCATAAAAATATCATTTTAGCAGTCACTGGCGGTATTGCTGCCTATAAAAGTGCCATTCTGGTTCGCCGTCTGAAAGATGCCGGTTTTAATGTGCGGGTTGTCATGACCCGGGGGGCACAAGCTTTTATTACACCTTTAACTTTTCAGGCGTTGTCGGGCAATCCTGTGCATACTGAACTGCTGGATCCTGAAGCCGAAGCAGGCATGGGGCATATCGAGCTGGCCCGCTGGGCTGACCTGTTACTGGTTGCACCGGCCAGTTGCGACACTCTGGCAAAATTCGCTGCAGGTCTGGCTGATGACCTGTTGAGTACCTTATATCTGGCAACGAATGCCCCTGTTTGGGTGGCGCCTGCCATGAACCAGCAGATGTGGGCCGCCAAAGCGACGCAGCGTAATCTGGCGACGTTGATTGAAGATGGCGTGCATGTGATCATGCCGGATGCAGGCTCACAGGCCTGTGGTGATGTCGGCCTTGGCCGTATGCCGGAACCGGAAGAGCTGGCTCAACAGGTCACCGAATATTTTCACAAGGCCCAGCGTACAATTGCAGAAAAATTTGGCATGCTGGCCGGTAAACAGGTCACCATTACTGCTGGCCCGACGCGTGAAGCGATTGATCCGGTACGTTATATTTCTAACCACAGTACCGGGAAAATGGGCTTTGCACTGGCTGCAGCCTGTTATGCAGCAGGAGCAAACGTGACCTTGATCGCAGGCCCTGTCAGTCTGGATACGCCGAATGGGGTCAAACGTAAAAATGTTTCCTCTGCGGTGCAAATGCTGAATGAGAGTATGCAGATGCTAGAGCAGGGCTGTGATATTTTTATTGCGACTGCAGCAGTGGCTGATTATCGTGTTGCGCAGGTGGCCGAGCATAAAATTAAAAAAGCCGGTGATGAGCTGAATGTCGCACTGGTGAAAAACCCGGATATTGTGGCTACGATTGCCCAGCAGGAAAAGCGCCCATTTATGGTCGGCTTTGCCGCAGAAACCCGTAATATTGAAGAATATGCCGCGGGGAAACTGGTTGCGAAAAAGCTGGATATGATTGCCTGTAATGATGTTTCACGCGCAGATATCGGTTTTGCTTCAGATGAAAATGCCATGACCGTGTTTTTTGCCGAGCACTATCATCTGGACAAGCGTGATCTGGACAAAGCTTCCAAACAGGAAATCGCACAACAGCTGGTAGAGGCGATTCATACTGCCTTACATCATAATCCTGCTGTAGAAGAAGATTTTTAATAGCATATTCATAGGATCGATTAACACTTCGTCTGCTAAACATCCCTGAGTTGATCAGGGATTTTTTATGTAAATTTTTAGCATAGGTTTAACTTTAAAAATGGCGTAATTTAAGTTAAATAGATTAACTATAACTTAAGGTTATAGACCAAGGATGGATATATCCGTGGCGCAGCAAAAGTATAGAATAGATCACAGAATAATCTGAAGATAAAAAGTGTGACACAGATAAAATGCAGTTGGAAGGAATCACAAAGAGGGCGATATGAAAAAAATCATGATGGGATTTATGATCGCCTGTCTGGCAGGATGCAGCTATTTTATATCGACTGAGGAACTGGCCCGCAATATTCAGGGACAAATGCAGCGTGAATTTAATGCCAATCCCGATTATCAGGATTATCATTTAAAAGTGCTGCAGGTAAAAATTGTCCAGCGTACCGGCAATGGCTTTCAGGCCATTTCACAGTTGAGCTATCAGGGGCATGAGTATCCGATCGAGGTGCAGATTGCCAAGGCTGGTGGAGGCTACAACTGGTCCATTGAAAAAGATGCTTTTACTTTTATTGATGAGATTGAGATTGAAAAATATCGTCAGCAACTGGATCGGGAGCTGGCACAGCTGGCGGCGTCCCTAGAGCCTGTTAATGAAGCGACTACTCTTGAATCGGGGACGAACTCTTATCCGGCGGTAGAAGCGGTATTACATTCAGCCTCTGATAATGTAGAGCCGATTCCGGTAGGCAATATCACCGCTTATAGCCAATAGTTGGCTGGATGCTAAAAAAGCACCGGGGGCGGTGCTTTGTATTTTTAGGCTTCGACCTGATGCGCTTGTACATAGTCTTCAGTACGCTGCATCGCTTCCTGAATATTGACCAGCGCCGTTTCTACATCTTTCAGGGTTTTGGCATTGCCGCCGCTTAACGCCTGACGCCATTTACGTGCACCTGGCAGATTTTGGAACAGGCCTAGAATATGACGGCTAATAATCGATAAAGGTGCGCCTTCAGCCATACGCCGGGCAATATAAGGCAACATCTCTTGCATGATGTCAAAACGATCTGGCGCTTCCAGATTCCACAATTGGCCAAGTTCAGCCAGCAGATAAGGATTATGGTAGGCTTCGCGGCCAATCATGACCCCATCCACATGCTTGAGGTGTTCAAGTGTTTCGGCGTAGGTTTTAATCCCGCCATTAATTTCGATGGTGAGGTCTGGACGGTCCTGCTTCAGACGGTAGACATCTTCATAACGCAGCGGAGGCACTTCGCGGTTTTCTTTGGGAGAAAGTCCTTGTAACAAAGCAATCCGTGCATGCACAATAAAGTTGTTACAACCAGTTTTCGCCACGGTATCAACAAAATGCAGCATTTCTTCATAAGACTGCATATGATCAATACCAATGCGGTGTTTGACACTCACAGGGATCTCAACAGCATTACGCATTGCATCAATACATTCAGCCACCAGATCAGACTCTGCCATTAAACAAGCACCAATTTTATTATTCTGTACCCGGTCACTTGGGCAGCCGACATTCAGGTTGACTTCGTTATAGCCCCAATCCTGTGCCATTTTGGTACAGGTGGCCAAATCTTTAGGGTTAGAGCCACCCAGTTGTAATATGATCGGATGTTCTTCCTGATTAAAATCCAGATGGCGTTTGCTATCTCCATGAATGATGGCACCTGTAGTGACCATTTCTGTGTATAGAATGACATTTGGATTAAACAGACGCGCAAAGAAACGGTAATCTTTGGTGGTCCAATCCATCATCGGGGCAACACTGATTCGTGGAGATGGAGTGTTTTCAATATTGGAGTGAATCGTCATTTAAACATCATGCCTTTAATCTATCTTTCGCAACTCGCACAAATCTGTGTAAAGCTATATTGATGAATGGGTCAGTCGCATTCCCAGTGAATTTTACACCATAATCAAAAAATAGTTCATGATGTAAATAAGAGAATCCATTACAGCACAAAACAGCAGCCAGGAAAGCCGGAGGATTCGGCTAATTAGCGCCATCGCGCAGGCTGGCTAATGGGGTGGCTGATGATGCAGCCAATGATCAAGTTGAAGGTGACGCTGATTTCTTCAATACTTGATTTGCGGATTAATCCAATCTTGCTGAATACAGTAAAACTGACGGTGATGAAAATGGCAAGGCGGTGCTAAAAATCGATCCTGATGATGCTACTGTAAATGGCGGCATAGTACCTGATTGGGCAGATTTGTTAATCCTTGACAGTAAGTCTGCATCAGATTTACACAATTTAATTCATAGCCAGATTATTAGCGGTTAATGTTCAAACTCGACACTATTTGCAGTTAATTATCTAAAAGGAGCGTTGTGCTGAGGCAGGGCGTTCCTTTAGCTTTTTTGAAGCGATTGGTAAGGGGGCTTTTAGCTTGATCAAGCGGGATCACTGAATTTTAGTGAGAACTCATAGATCAGAAGACTATATAAAAAATATCTCAAGATGATGGAAATTCAGTAGATAAAATCCTGCATCATTTTCTACTTTAATTTACGAATCTTAGCGACTTTAAATAGAGCCTAAACGTCTTATCTCCAAAGTTTATGCGCCTGAATAAATGTCTATTTCACTCAACTTGGTTTGAGTCATGGATGCGGGTTAAGCATTCATATATAATTACGCCAATTTTAAGTTATTACTTCACGGTCTGGGCACGCATTATAAGTGTGTGCAAAACTGTGTACATATTGAAGATTCCCTATGTTTAAAGATCAACTCGCTAAAGAAGTCGCGGCCCGCAGAACCTTCGCGATTATTTCCCACCCCGATGCGGGTAAAACCACCATGACGGAAAAGCTGCTGTTATGGGGTAAGGCGATTCAAGTTGCCGGGATGGTAAAAAGCCGTAAGTCAGATCGCGGTGCAACGTCTGACTGGATGGAAATGGAAAAAGAACGCGGTATTTCCATTACCACTTCTGTGATGCAGTTCCCTTATAAAAATCATGTAATTAATCTGCTGGATACACCGGGACACGAAGATTTCTCGGAAGATACCTATCGTACCTTAACGGCAGTTGACTCGGCATTGATGGTAATTGATGGGGCAAAAGGAGTCGAAGAACGAACCATTAAATTGATGGAAGTGTGTCGTATGCGCGACACGCCAATCATTTCGTTCGTCAACAAAATGGACCGTGAAATCCGTGAACCCTTAGAGTTACTGGATGAAATTGAAAGTGTCCTGAAAATTCGCTGTGTGCCGATTACCTGGCCAATGGGCACAGGGCGTGATTTTGCCGGGGTGTATAACATCCTTGAAGATAAATTTTATGTTTACAAGGCCGGTTTTGGCTCGACCATTACCGATATTGAAATCCGTGATGGTTATGACCATGCCGATTTGCGTGAAAAAGTGGGTAAGCTTGCCTTTGCGGCCTTTGAAGAGTCCTTGGAGCTGGTGCAAATGGCCAATGATCCATTAGACCATGAGGAGTTTTTGGCTGGCCGACAAACCCCCGTGCTTTTTGGTACAGCATTGGGTAATTTCGCGGTAGACCATGTATTGAATACTTTTATTCAATGGGCACCGCCACCTAAGGCCCATCCTACCCATGAGCGAGTTGTAGAAGCGACTGAAGAAGGCTTTAGTGGATTTGTATTTAAAATTCAGGCCAATATGGACCCGAAACACCGTGACCGTATTGCCTTCATGCGGATCTGTTCAGGACGCTATGAAAAAGGCTTGAAAATGAATCACGTCCGTCTGGGTAAAGATGTACGGATCAGTGATGCATTGACCTTCTTGGCCGGGGAGCGTGAACAGCTGGAAGAGGCATGGCCTGGGGATATCATTGGTTTACACAACCATGGAACTATTCAGATCGGCGATACCTTTACTTCAGGTGAAAATTTACGCTTCACCGGTATTCCACATTTCGCACCTGAAATGTTCCGTCGTGTGCGTTTAAAAGATCCTTTGAAGTCGAAGCAGCTGCAAAAAGGTCTAAAAGAGCTTTCCGAAGAAGGGGCAACTCAGGTGTTTATGCCACAAATCAATAATGATTTGATTGTGGGCGCAGTCGGTGTCTTGCAGTTTGATGTAGTAGCTTATCGTCTGAAAGAAGAATATAAGGTGGACTGTGTGTATGAGCCGGTAAATATTAATACCGTACGTTGGGTTTCTTGCGATGATGAAAAGAAATTCAATGAATTCAAGAAAAAAGCCCATGATCAATTGTCCCTCGATGGCGGTGGACATTTAACTTATCTGGCACCTAGTCGGGTGAACTTGCAGTTGATGCAAGAGCGTTATCCGGATATTCAGTTCAAGGCGACACGTGAACATTAAACGCAGCAAAAATAAAACAGCTTCTTTATGAAGCTGTTTTATTATGTAGAATCATTAAGATAAATGAGCTATTTGAGAAGAAAGAGTGATGGGCATACAGGGGAAAATAGGGGCTGCATCAATCATTACGATTGGTCTGATACTGAGTGCCTGTGATACTAAAAAACAACAATCCGATTCGCACGAACAGTTTGCAAAATCGGCTGCTGCGACCGAAAAAGCTGAGGTTTTACCGTACTTAAACATTCAGGAGCAAGACGCAAACATCGCTTTGCCTTTTTGCGAAACCCAGCATTGTATTAATCTGGCTATTCAAACCGTCCATACCGAAGATGCCTGGTTAAATCAATGGATTGCCAAAAGTCAGGCGAAGGTGATTCAGGACCAGATTGGGCTTAAACAGGATATGAGCTTACAGCAGGCTATCAATGCCTATGTAAAAAAATCGGATGCTTGGCAGGCTGAATTTTCCAGTAATAAAGCCTATGAGTTGTCGATGTATACCCGAATTGCCTATCAGCGTAATCAATATGTCCTGATGCAGTTGGGAGTAGATACAAAACAGGAAGGCGTGAGCATTAAAGAACGTTATTACTTCTTTGTGGCAGATCGTAAAAAACAGAAAACGGTCACTGTGCTGGATATTCTTGAACCCAAACAGCAAGTGGCTATGAATGACATTGTGCAACAAGCGTATCAAAAGTGGTTACAAGAGCAAAAGGCTGAAGTCAAACAGCAGGCACCCAAAAAATTGTATTGGGGACAGGCAGACTGGTTCTTTGATCAAGAGGGTATAGGTTTGCATTATCGTACCCATGAAACTGTACAAGATGGCAATCAGCTGGATATTTATTTAAGCAAAGAACAAACGCAACAGATATTGAAAGCTGAGGCTTATCAGCATATGTTTTAATCAGACGTCGTAAAATACCGATATTGAGTCGAAGTTCATTTAACCAGTTTAAGTTATAGGTCGCATTATGCTTAAAAATAAAACCATCTTTAGCCTCAGTCTTCTTGCAGCAGCAATGGCACTAACAGCATGCCAGCCTAAAAATACTGAACCTCAAGAGGATAAAGTAACTCAATCACAGACTATGGCTCAGGCTGAGGTATTAAAACTGGCTGGGGATGTAGAAAAATTAACTTTAAATCTACCAGAATGTAAGGGGAATAATTGCCCTGAAATGAACATCGAGCGTCTTTCCAGTAACCAGCCTTTTATTGATGAATTTATTGATCAGCAAATTTTAAAACGTCTGGATCAGACTCTGGATATTTCCGCCAAGTCGTTGAAGACCAATCCGCCGGCAGTAAGTGCGGAAGAGTCAGCAGCCTCCAGTCCAGTTCAGGCAGATGAGCCGGCCGCCTCGGTTGCCATTGAAACTCCAAAACAGCAACTGGAAAAACAGGTTACTCCGTATGTAGAAACATTTTTATCTTTAGATAAGGAACTGAAAGACTTAGGTTCCAGTCATCAAATTAGCCTGATGATTAAACCGAAAATTCTGAATGCCAATCAGCCTTTGGCAACCGTGGTGTTAAATTCCAGCAGTTATTTGGGCGGGGCGCACGGTTCCTCTTCGCAGCGCTACTATAACTTTGATCTGGAAAAGAAAAAAATTGTCGAATTGCAGGATATTTTAGCGCCTAATCAAAAGGCTGCTCTGGAAAAGAAAGCCCACGAAGCCTTTAAACAGTGGGTCATTGATTCTGAACTGGCCAGCAATGTTGAGGAATATGAACAGGCATGGAAATTTAAGTTATCGGATAATTTCTATTTATCGACTCAAGGTTTGATTCTGCAATATGGAGAATACGAAATTGGTCCGTATGTGGTGGGATTGCCGCGCTTAACCATTCCTTATGATCAATTACAAACGGTCTTGAAAACAGCCTATTTACCACAGGCTGAAGTCGAAAATGAGCAAGCGGCCAGTGCGGCCCGTGACAGTAAAGCCCAGTCTTAATGTCTTATTCGCTGTTTGATACCCATACCCATTTTGATGTTCCCGACTTTGATTCGGATCGGGAACAGTTGGCCTATGCCGCCAAAGCGATGGGGGTAGAGCGGTTAATTTTGATCGGCTTTGTCCAGTCCAGATTTCAGGACTTGCTGCACAGCCAGCGCTTTCTCAATCAATTGCGGGATGCGCCGCGGAGTTATCTGGCTCCTGGGCTGCATCCATTTTATATTGAGCAGCATCAAAGTTCACATTTGGCAGATTTAGAAGCGTTGCTCAGCACTGAAGATTGTGTAGCAATTGGAGAAATTGGCCTCGATACCTTTTTAAAGCAGCACAAGCAGGACGCAATTTTTCAGAAGCAGCAGCATTTTTTTGTAGCGCAACTTGAATTGGCACAGCAGTTTGACAAGCCGGTATTACTGCATATCCGAAAGTCCCATGCAGAAACTCTGGCGATCTTAAAACGGCAGCAATTCCGTTTGGGCGGTATTGCCCATGCTTTTAGTGGCGGCATAGAGGAAGCCAAGGCCTTTATTAAACTGGGGTTTAAAATTGGGGTGACCGGGCAGATTACCAATCCCAATGCTAAAAAACTCCATGCCGTAGTTCAGGAAATTGGTCCTGAACACCTTGTTTTGGAAACCGACTGTCCCGATATGACACCCTTATGCTGTCAAATTTCTACGCAGCATCGAACCCGCAATACCCCGGCCAATTTACCTTATGTACTGCAAGGACTGGCGCAAAGCTTAGCTATGGATCAAGAGCAGCTGGCTGAACAGCTGTGGAAAAATAGCCATCAAGCCTTGCATTTAGCGCTCTAGTGTAAGGGTTTGAACCAGCCGGAAATTTGACTTCCTTTCATCAGGTCTAAAAAAAGATGCATTATGCAATTTCTAAAATGCCAGAGACTTGGCATTATGCTTCTAAATTATTTTGAGTGAGATTCACATGGCACAAGGACTTTTGGCGGGTAAACGCTTTTTGATCGCAGGTATTGCAAGTAAATTATCAATTGCTTTTGGTATTGCTCAAGCCTTACATCGTGAAGGTGCAGAACTTGCTTTTACCTATCCAAATGAAAAACTGAAAAAACGTGTTGATGACTTTGCCGCACAATTTGGTTCTGAACTAGTGTTTCCTTGTGATGTGGCCGTAGATGCTGAAATTGAAGGCACCTTTGCTGAACTGGCAAAGCATTGGGACGGTCTTGATGGTGTGGTTCACTCTATCGGTTTTGCACCTGCCCATACTCTGGATGGTGACTTTACCCAGGTGACAGACCGTGAAGGTTTTAATGTTGCTCATGACATCAGTGCGTATAGTTTTGTAGCCATGGCGCGTGCTGCAAAGCCGTTATTGGCAGCACGCCAGGGTTGTCTGCTGACTCTGACTTATCAAGGTTCTGAGCGCGTGATGCCAAACTATAACGTAATGGGGATGGCCAAAGCGTCTTTAGAGGCAGGTGTACGCTATCTGGCATCAAGCCTGGGCAAAGAAGGTATTCGTGTAAATGCAATCTCTGCCGGTCCAATCCGTACACTGGCAGCTTCAGGTATCAAGTCTTTCCGTAAAATGCTGGATCTGAATGAAAAAGTGGCACCGCTAAAACGTAACGTTACCATTGAAGAAGTGGGTAATGCGGCCTTATTCCTGTGTTCTCCATGGGCTTCAGGAATTACGGGTGAAATCTTGTATGTGGATGCCGGTTTTAATACCGTTGGTATGAGCGCAGAATTGATGCTGGATGCTGAGTAAAATGCATTAAATTCTCTCTCCCTTTGAGAGAGAGTTAGAGAGAAGGGTTCTAGAATTTTAAATAATTAATTTACCTCTCCCTTTGCGACACAATGTTTCTCATCTCCTAAAAGGAGAGGGAAAAAAGAAATAAAAAAGACCGCACAAGCGGTCTTTTTTAATATCCGGGAAAAGCGATTAAGCTTGACCTTCAACCGCAGTCGCTTGCGCGCGTTGCAAGTTGGCTTCAAATTCAGCATCGAAGTTGATAGGAGTGAGCAGTAACTGCGGGAAGCTACCTTTGGTAACCATGTCATTCACGGCTTCACGAAGGAAGGGGAACAAAATGTTCGGGCAGTAAGCACCTAGAATATAAGGTAAACGTTCTTCTTCAACGCCATCGACCAGAAAAATACCGGCTTGAGTCACATCAACGATAAACGCAGTCTCGCCCTCATTATTGGCTTGAACGACCACTTTTAAAGCCACTTCAAAATGAGTCGGATCAATTTTTTCTGCTGAAGAAGACAGATTGATATTTAACTCAGGTTGCCATTGCTTGGTAAAAACTTGCGCCCCAGGAACTTCAAAAGAAATATCTTTAGTGTAAATGCGCTCTAATGCCAGTTGTGGTTGAGCTTGTTGTTCTTCACTCATTCTTTAATCCTTAATATGAAATAATGATTTTAGTAAATTAAGCCAGTAAATCGTCAAGTTTGCCTTCACGCTCTAACGCATAAAGCTGGTCAAAACCGCCGATGAATTGTTCATTGATAAAAATTTGTGGCACGGTACGGTGATTGGTGCGCTGCATCAATTCAATACGTACTTCAGGTGCTTCATTCGACAAATTGATTTCTTTGTATGCAACGCCTTTGCGCTCAAGGAGCTGTTTTGCACGGACACAATACGGACATACAGTTGTCGAATAAATAGTGACTTCAGCCATGGTCAATCTCCTGTTCGCAGATTATTTGCTTTTAATTAGAGGTAAACCTTGAGCTTTCCAGTTGCTGATTCCGCCATCAAGACGATAAGCATCTGCATGACCGACCTGCTGGAGTGCAGAACCTGCAACCTGCCCAAGATTACAAATGAACACCAGCGGGCGATCAGATGTTTTTAACTCATCAAGATGTTTTGTAATTTGGCTATAGGGAATGTTGCGGCTCCCACTGATGTGGCCTTCGCGAAAATCTTTGCCATCACGTAAATCAATCAGCATGGCATTTTTGGCTTTGACTAAAATGCCCAGCGATTGCGGGGAAATTTTACGACCGTTACGTTGACCTTCGATAATGAAGAATAAAACCACGAGTACCGCGAGTGTTCCAAACAAGAAGGGGTGATTCCCCATAAACTCGAACCAACGTTCCACAATCCACCTAATTACAATTTTGAAATTGCCAAGAGTATAGCTCATAAATATGGTGATCAAAATCACCGCTTCAAGGGCTAAGGCTTAAGAAAATTAATTTTTTTGCTGTGCTTCCGTGATTTCATCAATTAAACGCAGATAGCTTTCTAGTCGGCGGGGCAAAATTTCACCATCTGCTGCTGCTTTACGCAGGGCACACTGCTTTTCGTGTTTATGGGTACAGTTCCGGAACTGGCAGTGACCAAGCAGATTTTCAATTTCTGGAAAGCCGCTGGGGATCTTTTCCAAAGGCAGATGCCATAAACCAAATTCACGGATTCCCGGTGAGTCAATCAGGGCTGCATTTTCACCAAAAGGAATCAGGCGAGTCGAGGTCGTGGTGTGTTGCCCCAGCGCTGAGTTTTCAGAAATCACATTGGTCTTTTGTGCCGCATCCGGTACGATGGCATTGATTAAAGTGCTTTTACCCACACCAGACTGACCGACAAAGGCGACGGTCTCATCATTCAAGCGGGCGGTTAATGCAGATAGGTCTCCATCCGACTGGGTCTGCATCACTTCATAGCCTAAATCTTTGTATTCATTCAATAGTTCCAGAATAGGGTCCTGCTCTTTAAGTAGGTCGGACTTATTCAACACCAGTAATGCCGGAATTTGAGCGTCGGCACAGGCGACCAGATAGCGGTCGATTAAACCCGGGGCAGGTTCAGGCAGCGGTGCAAATATAATGACAATCAGGGAAATATTGGCTGCCACCGGTTTGACCTTGTGATAACGGTCAGGACGGGTCAATAAGGATTTACGCGGATGAATCGCGGTGATAATTCCGAGACCAGTATTCGGATCGGCTTGCCATTTTACCCGGTCGCCGGTAACCAAAAGTTCGAGGTTGGTCCGGGTATGACAGCGCCAGACACTGTCTGGTTCAATGGGTTTCCAGAACGGTTCCGGCTCACCATCGGCGACCACAGGTTTTTCAGGATGCGGCTCAGGTACCGACAAGGTCTGAACTTCGAGCTGGCGGCCATAATGCTGTACCACTAAGCCTTCCAGGTCCTGGGAGGTATCAAGATCTTCCTGACGCGTTTTCTGCTGTTTCTGAATACGGCGCTGCTGTTGTTCGGTCAAACGACGCTTACGGATTAAAGCCATTCAATTCCTAAAAAACCATGGGTGCGAGAAGGCAAAAATAGCATGAAGCCGAGGGTGAATACAGCCAAGTCGCAGGAAATTTGCTACTATATTATTTTTAAACTGATTAGATCACACAATTTATGAGCAGCACACCGGATAGCCGCCTGATTTGGATTGACCTGGAAATGACAGGTCTGGACACTGACAATGATCAGATTATTGAAATCGCCACCATTGTGACGGATGATAACCTGAATATTCTTGCTGAGGGTCCTGTGCTGGTTGTGCATCAGTCAGATCGTATCTTGAATGCGATGGATGAATGGAATACCCGTCAACATGGCCAGTCCGGTCTGATTGAACGTGTGCGCCGCAGTAAATTAAAGGCGCAGGATGCCGAGCGGGAAACCATTGAATTCTTGAAAAAATGGGTGAATCCGAAAGTATCACCAATGTGTGGGAACTCGATCTGTCAGGACCGGCGTTTCCTGCACCGTCTGATGCCGGAGCTGGAACAGTATTTTCATTACCGTAATCTGGATGTCTCTTCAGTCAAGGAGCTGGCCAAACGCTGGCGTCCTGAAATCATGAGCGGTCTTAAGAAAAATGCCTCGCATCTGGCGATGGATGACATTCGTGATTCGATTGCCGAACTGAAATATTACCGTGAATATTTTTTCATTATGAATAAAGACTAAGTTCAAGTGACATGAAAAGAGGCTTAAGCCTCTTTTTTTATTTTGTTGAGCGCGTTTTTTCTAGAGTGAAAATATTCAATGCGATCAAAACAAACCCACAGGAGCAATAACCCAATCAGATGAGGCTGTGTTCATTATGGCGAAGATGACAAAGCCAAATCATCCTAAGCGAATGAGACTACTGTGAGAATGGGGTTGTGTGTTTGGGGCGAGGCAGAAAATAAAAATAAAGCAGGTTGCACAGAAGCTTCCAACCCAGAAGGTGATAAATAGCATGACCTTTCACCCTCTTTAGCTAGATGACAGCTGCTTAATGGGTTGCTGATATTTCATTTGTTGTGGGCAGGTTGGCGTGCTCATCAGAGCTGATGATCGTTGAAATGGATTGAACATTTAATGGCAGTAAAAAAAAGCGGATTTTGCTAAAATGATCGAGTATTTTTATTGCTATAGATGACCTATGACTGATCTGCTTCAAGATGATGAATATGAACGCCGTTTTGCCGGTGTGGCCAAGATTTATGGCGAGGACAGCTTTCATCATTATGAAAATAGTCATGTGATGGTTATTGGTATTGGCGGGGTGGGTTCGTGGGCGGTTGAAGCACTTGCACGAACCGGGATTGGCGAGCTGACCCTGGTCGACATGGATGTGGTTGCAGCATCGAATATCAACCGTCAGTTACCGGCCATGACCACCACCTTGGGCTGTGAGAAAATTGAAATTATGGCGGAGCGTTGCCGGGCCATTAATCCCCGTATCAAGGTGAATCTGATTGATGACTACCTCACAGCTGAAAATGTGAAAGAGCTGCTGGCTGGACAGCCTGATATCATTCTGGACTGTATTGATGACGTCAAAGCCAAATTGGCGCTGATGCTGCATTGCCGTTTTAACAAGCTACCTTTAATTGTTTCTGGCGGTGCCGGCGGGAAATTAGATCCTTTAAAAATTCGCGTGGCTGATTTGTCCAGGACCGAACAGGATCCGATGCTGGCCAAATTACGTACCCAATTACGTGCCAAAGGTATCTGTAAAAAGCCTAAAGAAAAATTTGGCATCACCTGTGTCTATTCAATTGATAATCCATTCTCAGGTGCCGAGGTATGTGCCAGTGCTGGTCTGCGCTGTGGGGGTTATGGCTCAGCTGTTGTGGTGACCTCCAGCTTTGCCATGATCGCCGTCTCAGAAGTACTGAAAAAACTTGATGCGAAGCGCAGTAAAGCCTGATTAGGCCACTTAAAAAACACAGAGCCTAGGCTGTAGTTTATGTTAAATTTACAATAATGATTTTATACACATAACAAAAACAATGTCTTGGAGCAACTATGTGGTTTTTGCTAGTGCTGATTTTGGGGATTGCTGCTTTAGCCTTCTGGATGTGGAAGCGTCCTGATCCGGTCCAACGTGATCAGGCCAAGGCTGTGCAGCATGATTTATGGATTGAGCAGATGGACGCCCAGCTCAAGCATGCGGCACGTTTAGCTGCTGATTCTGATCATCCGGACCATGAACGTGCCTATCAGATTTATCAGAGCCTGGCACAGCAGCAGGAATGGCCGCAGGCCTATGTCGGTATGGCCTTGATGCATTTAAAGGCGCAGGGGCGTGAGCAGAATTCAGAAAAAGCCATCAGCTTGTTGGAAAAAGCTTTCAGTTTGGGAAGTGAAGAAGCTGCCTATCATTTGGGCCAAATGTACGATGGTCATCCTCAGCATGTGAATGATCCTGAAAAAGCCTTGTACTGGTATCGGCATGCGGTGGCTCGTGGTCATCTGGATGCCCAGTATCGTATGAGCGAGCTGACTGAAACTGACCATGGCGCAGCAGAACAGCAACGGCTGCAACTTTTGGTTCAACATGCCAGGCAGGGTCATGCCAATTCACAGTATCAGCTGGCACAGCACTATCTGGCGGAGGGTGCTCAGCAGGACCTAAGTTTAGGCATGCATTACCTGTTTCTGGCCGCACAGCAGGATCATCTGATGGCCAATCAGCAGATTGCTGATGCGTATGCGCGCGGCAAAATTTTACCGCAGGACCGCAAACAGGCGCTGTATTTTATTAAGCGCTGTATTCATTTAGGCGACCAGAGCAGGTTGTATGATTATTATGCTGGTGTTTTATTGGGCTGGATTGATACTGACCAGCGTCAACGGGTGTTTCAGCATCTGTTGCAGCAGTCCAGAGAACATACAGATGCCCAGGCTAAAACCTTAATCGGTCTGGCCTATTTTCATGGCTGGTATGTCGATAAAAATCAGACCATGGCTTTTCGTTACTGGTCTAAAGCAGGCCAGAGCCAGCATCCGCAGGCACTTAATCTGATTGCGGCACTATATTTTGAATCTTATCTAGTTGCCCATGAGCCGGAAAAAGCTTTCCGGCTTTATCAAAGTGCAGCAGCAATGAAGCCTGATGATAATTTTAACCAGATGGGGCAGGCACTCTGCTATTTAAATGGAGTCGGTGTTGCCAAAGATACCGCCAGAGCCACCCGGATGATTCAAGCAGTTGCCCAGCAGGAGCAGCTCAAGGCTGAATCAGAAGCGAGTTTGGTTTATATGGTCGGACGTTTTTATAGCCAGCCGGAATATCCGCTTCCGACACGAGAAAAGGCTGTGCAATATCTGAATCAGGCGGTTGCCCAAGGTTCTGCGGAAGCCGCCTGGTTTCTGTATCAGGCCTATTCGGAGCTTCATCCGGTCTTTGAGCTCCATGACGAATTGGCCAAACGTTATCTCCATCAGGCCGCTCAGCTGGGTCATGTACAAGCTCAGGCAGAATTGGGCTTGATGTATCTGAAAGGCAAGATGGTGGAGCAAGATCTGGCCACAGGACTGAAGTATCTTCAGCAGGCTGCCAGCCAGCACAATGCCTTGGCGTTGAATGCGCTGGGAGAGGCGATGGAGCAGGGAGTAGGAGTCACCCCGGATTTGGATCAGGCTATGGATTATTATCGTCAGGCCGCGGCGCAGGTAAATGCAGATGCTTATGGTCATCTAGGACGTTTATATACCAAAGGAATTGGTGTGGAGCGTGATATTGCCACGGCACGCGAATGGCTGGAAAAAGCCAGCCTGTTGGGACATCAGCCTTCAAGTGAGCTGCTCAAGCATATTAATGCCTATCTGCATGTCGGCTAAGCAACGCAAAAAAACCGCTATCTGAACAGCGGTTTTTTATAGAAAAAATGCTTCTTTAAGGTATTTGCCTGATCGGGCTGCCACCTAAAGCTTGCATCAAGGTTACATAAGCATTGTATTGGCTTTGTCGGGTCTGTACCAAAGACAGGCGCGCATTGCGTGTGGTTTCTTGTGCATCTAGCAGATTCTTTAAGGCCACTGCTCCATTTCGATAACGCACTTCCGTCAGACGTTCTGTACGTTCTGCCAGTTCGACATTACGTTGTTGTAACGCGACCTGTTTGGTCAGCTCAGTACGATTGGACAGGGCATTTTCCACATCGGCAAAAGCCTCATACAGGGTTTGACGGTATTGCAGAATCGCTTTTTCATATTCCAGTTCATTGACCTGTAAATCACGTTTCATGTCATTCCATTGCAGAAACGGCAGAGTCAGACCGGCACCCAAAGTGGCAACCGGATTTTTCAGGGCGCTGGAGAGTGAGCTGCTACTCCCTACGCCTACCCCTGTACTTAGACTGCCGGTCAAGCTGATCGATGGATAATAGCTGGCCCGGTTGGCATCTTTGTTGGCCAGCGCTTTGCGTAAACGCAGCTCGGTGGCTCGCAGATCAGGACGCCGGGATAACAGGCTGGCTGGCAGTCCTGCTTCAATATCAGGTAACTGTATACTTGGCAGGCGGCTCGGTTCTTGCAGGCTAAGCTGCTGTACCGGCATATTAAGCAGCACAGCCAGACTGGTACGGGTTTCCACGCGTTGCTGTTCAATCTGGCTTAAAGTGGCTTGCTGGCTTTGAATGGCCTGTTCAGCCTGCGTCAGTTCCAGACCCGATACGGCACCGGCCCGATACTGGACTTTGACCAGATCTGAAGTACGCTGTGCAGTGGCCAGATTTTGTTGTACCACAGCATGCCGTTCATTCAGATAGGCCAGTTGCCAGTACAGTTGTGCCGTGGTTCCAATCAGACTTTGCGCTGTGGCCTGCAAGTCCTCTTCAGATGCCAAGGCTTCCCAGCGTGCGGCTTCGGTCTGGTTGGCCAGTTTACCAAACAGGTCCAGTTCATAGCTCAGGCCCGGGTAGCCTAGTGAAATACCGGTTGAGCGATCGCCATCCCCCTCCAGACTAAATTGATGCCCGGTCGAGATTCGCGCATCTCCAATCCGGAGACCTTGCTGGCTTTGAGTCTGTCTGGCCTGAATGCGGGCCTGCTGTAAGTTGATGCCGGCCACTGCCAAATCGCTATTGGCTGCCAGCACTGCATTGACCAGATCGTTCAATTGCGGATCTTTAAATAAAGTCCACCATTGATCCGCCAGAATGTCGGCATGGATGTGCTGGCTTAAGGCCTTACTGTTTTGAAAGCCGTTCGGCAATTCAACGGCAGGTTGCTTATACGGTGTTTTCACTACTGCGGCACAGCCGACCAGTGAACTTCCTAGAATCAGGGCACTGGCCAGTTTGGTAAGAGTCAGGTGCATATCAGATTCCTTATTCTCGAGAAAGTGCATCGACCGGATTAAGACGGGCCGCATTACGTGCCGGAATAAAGCCGAACACAATACCAATCAGGCTGGAGCAGACAAAGGCGGCGACAATCGAGGTGGTCGAATAAGCCATCTGGAAAGTATCTCCGGCAAAATGGGTAATCAGTTGACCGATTCCCAGCGATAAAAGTACCCCCAAAATTCCGCCCAGAATACAGACCAAGACGGCTTCAATCAGGAACTGCTGCAAAATATCACTTTGACGTGCTCCGACGGCCATACGGACCCCAATTTCCTGAGTCCGTTCGGTGACTGAAACCAGCATGATGTTCATGACCCCAATTCCACCTACTACCAGTGAAATTACGGCAATTGCTGAGATTAGCAAGGTCATGGTCTGCGTGGTTTGCTGAATGGTTTCGCGGATACTGTCCGCATTTTGGGTAAATACATCCTGCGCACCATGACGTTGAACCAGCAGGCTCAGGATGGCGTTTTCAGCAGCTGCGCTCGGATATTCATCCTTAATCCGTACAATAATTTGACGTACATTGGACTGACCGAGCATACGGCTCATGACGGTGGAGTAAGGCAGGTAGACATTTAGTGTGTCATTATTGCCCATCATGCCTTTTTGCGCATCAATTACGCCAATGATCCGGCTGGGTACGCTGCCCAAGAGCAGCACCTGACCAATCGGGTTACTTCCATCTTTAAAGAAGGTATTTTGAGTATTGGTATCAATTACCACGTCCTGGGCCTGCTCGACCACACTTTCATGATCAAAAGGCTGACCAGATTTAAAGCTCATCCCGCGTACATAGAAGAAGTCTTCGCCCACACCATTCACAGTGATCGAGGCTTCAGTTTCTTTATAACGTGCGGTCACATTGCTGTTGACGGAGGGGCTGACGCCATCCACATAGGGCTGCTCTGCCAAAGCGTCTGCATCCGCCGGAATCAAGGTTTTGACTTGGGATGATCTGGAATTGTCTCCAAAGCCTCGCCCCTGAAATACGGTAATGGTATTGGTTCCCAGGCTGCTGATATTTTCCAGAATCTGTTTCTGTGAACCGTTCCCGAGCGCGACGACCGAGACAACCGAGGCAATTCCGATAATAATCCCCAGCATGGTCAGGAAAGTTCGCATGCGGTGTGCATTCATTGCCAGCAAGGCCATGCGGAAGGCTTCGCCAAGACGGTCTACGGCCGAGCGCCAGCTGGAAATTTTCTTGTGTTCATTATAGACCAGACGTTGTTTTTCAAAGCCATCATCAATTTCAGGCACATTCGGCTGATCCGAAATGATATTGCCGTCTGAAATCTCGATAATACGCGTCGCATTTTTGGCCACGTTATGGTCATGCGTGACCAGAATAATGGTATGACCTTTGGCATTCAGTTCACGCAGAATACGCATGACTTCAATACCGCTATTCTTGTCGAGTGCACCGGTAGGCTCATCGGCAAGAATGACATCGCCGCCGTTCATCAAAGCCCGGGCAATTGAAACCCGCTGCTGCTGACCACCGGAAAGCTGACTAGGGCGGTTCTGGGTTTTTTCACCCAGCCCCAGATCTGTCAGCAATTTCGCTGCACGTTCATGACGCTTACTGGAATCTGCACCGGCATAAATGGCCGGCACTTCGACATTGCCTGCGGCATTTAAATCTCCCAGCAGATGATAACGCTGGAAAATAAAACCAAAATATTCACGGCGCAGCTGGGCCAGTTCATCCGCTTCGAGCTTGCGAGTTTCCCGGCCCTTGACTTTATAGCTGCCCGAAGTCGGTTGATCCAGACAGCCAAGAATATTCATCAGCGTCGATTTGCCGGAACCGGACTGGCCCACAATCGCCACCAGTTCACCCGGATAAATCTCCAGATTGACCCCTTTTAAAATCTGGACCGTGCTTTCACCCGCAGGGAATTCACGAACCAGATTCTTGACCTCAAGCAGAGGTTGCTGTTGTTGATTCATGCTTACATTCTCATTGGGCCACGGCTGCCACGTTTTGCACTGTCATTTGAGGTGTCAGAACCGTCGGCAATGACCACCTGATCGCCACGTTTCAAACCTTTCAGAACTTGGGCCGTGACTCGGTTATTCAGGCCAATCAGCACAGGGGTAAGTTTCGCTGTACCATCTGCCTGTAAAAGACGCACCATGGCACGCTGTGCCTTGCCTTGTTCAATCAGGGCAAGCTCAGCATCAGAGAGCTGCAAACGGGCAGGGCGTTCACCTGTTGCATCACGTGATTTGTCCTGGGCTTCGGTAGGTGCAGCTAGACCTTCGGTGTTACGACTGCCTTCACCACGCTTCTGGCGCTGGGGACGGTTCGAGCTTTGAATCGCAGCTGCCGGAATGGTCAAGACATTTTGTGCTTCATCCAGCACAATATACACTTGCGCCGTCATATCAATACGCAGTTTGCCGTCTTCATTGGGAACGTCAAACAAGGCATTATAATAGACCGCCGTACTTGAAGAAGAGCCTGTGCTGTTATTGGATTCGGTATTAATTGAATTGGGAGCAGGCTCGACCTGACGCAATTGCGCATAAATTTTCTTGTCACTATTTCCCAAAGTGGTGAAATACACCCTTTGACCTTCCTGGACTTTCATGACATCAGCTTCAGAAATTTCGGCTTTAATGGTCATGGTGTCGAGTTGCGCGAGTTTGACAATGGTCGGTGCGCTCTGATTGGCGTTTACCGTTTGACCTTCCTCAGTCACAATCGCCACAATAGTGCCATCCATCGGCGCAACAATCTGGGTATAGCCCAAATCTTCTTTGGCGGTGGCCAAGGTCAAACGCGACTGTTCAATCTGGGCATTGATGGCCTTAATATCTGCCTGTGCGATTTTATAACTGGCCAGAGCCGCTTCATACTCCGCACGTGAGGTTGCATCCTGTGCATACATAATGTCCTGACGGCGATATTCAGCCTCAACCTTGGCCAGATTGGCCTGTTTTACAGCAAGCTGTGCCATCTGGTTTTTAATGCTTGCTTCAGCCGTTTTTAAATCATTCTCCTGACGCACTGAATCAATCTGTGCAATCAGCTGCCCCTGTTTGACCTGATCACCCAGCTGCACATACATTTTTTTAACCTGACCGGATACCTGAGCACCCACACTGACCATTTTGGTGGCTTCAAGCACCCCGGTTGCCAGTACCGAGTTTTCAATATCGCCGATACTTGCTTCCGCAGTAATAAATTGGGGTGGCTGTTCTTTGGGTTTCAGGAAATACCATCCAGCGGTAATAAGTACAATGGCAATCACTGCTGCCATGATCAGTTTTGTTGGTTTTATTTTTGGCATGATAAACACAGATTCTGGTCAGAAGATAAGGGCCGATTATAAAAGAGAAACTAGGATAAATCGTGAACTTTTTAATTTATAATGAGAATTATTTTCTATTACTGCTGGGTACAACAATAAATAAAAACTTAAATTTTTTATAGAGTTTATTGATCAGCCCAACTCATCATTGGAAGAACTTACTTGAGTCTTGCTGGTCTAAACATGAGGTAGTTGACCAGCTTGGTTTCAGGCTTATTTTATAAAATGATGCTTAGGCGGGGGAAAGCTGTGCCCTGACTAAAAAACTGAAATCGCGCTAAGTTAAGCCTATGTATAAAAAAATAACTGAGATTTTTAAAGTGATCTTTGTTGTAAAGATAAGTCTACCTTGTCTCTGGTCTGCTTAATTGTTAGTCAATATTTTAGACTAAAGACTAGGGCGTGTCCTCATTTGAAGAATTGGTTTTAAATACTTAAAATCCTCCTTTGAGTTATTTTTATTTCTACATTTTCAATGGCACGCACTCTTCTTACCGATGATATCTGGCAGAAAATTCAAGATACTATGCGATTACATGGTTGCTACTGTTCAAAGAATAGTAGAAATATCATGGAAGCGATCTTATGGAAACTGCGTACAGGCGCCACATGGCGGGATATTCCCCAAGAATTTTGTCCTTGGCAAACTGCTTACAATCGCTTTAATCGTTGGGCAAGCAAGGGATTGTGGGATAAATTTTTTTTAGATTACGAGGCGTCCTGGATCAAGAATGGGTATTTATTGACGGAAGCTACATACGCGTGCATCAACATGCAAGTGGAGCTCGGCATGGTTTCAAAAGAGCAATTGGACAATCACGTGGTGGACGAACAACAAAAATACATCTTGCAACCGACGCGAATGGATTGCCGATTGATTTTAAAATCACTGGGGGTGACGTCCACGACAGTCAAGTTGCAAAACAACTGATTGATACTGTAGATGAGGCAACTTATCTTATTGCTGATAAGGGATATGATGCTGAGCACATTAGAATATATGCCCAGAATAAGGATATGATTCCCATTATTCCAATGAGATCAAATAGTAAGAGGTCGAATAAGGAGTTTGATAAATATCTATATCAATTAAGACATTTAGTTGAAAATGCATTTGCGAGATTAAAACATTTCCGTGCTATTGCTACCCGATTTGATAAGCTTGCACGAAATTATCAGTCTATGATTTACATTGCTTGCATGTTTATTTGGTGTAAAGCCAAATGAGGACACGCCCTAAGTATTAAAAACTAAAAAAACTATGTTTTACATATAGATTTAACTAAATAAAGCTTGTAATATTTAATTCCATAAAAAAAATATGTCTTTATTGTGTAAAGATGATATGGGCGTTTTTGTGTAAAAAATAATACGAATTTACTAAGGAAATCGATGGGGTTCAAAAATGGAATGGAATGAAAACTATAATATTGGAATTGAGGTGATTGATAATCAGCACCGTCAAATTTTAGATTATATTAATACTTTGGAACAGGTAAAAAGCACGGGAGCGCGCGATAAAATCAAAGAGGTGTTGGATGACTTAATTGACTATACCCAGTCGCATTTTAGCTTTGAAGAAAATTTACTTGAACAAGTCAGTTATCAATATTTGCCGTCTCATCGTGGAATACATGAATTATTCGTTAAACGATTAAATGATTATCGTCTGAAATTTGAGAAGGGTGAGTCAATTGAAAAAGATTTGTATCGCCTTTTGTCTAAATGGTTGATCAACCATATTCAACATGATGATCAAGACTATGTCGATGCAGTGCGCGACAATATGTTGAGCTATCTACGTAAACAGGAAGAGAAAAAAGGCAAAGGCTGGTTTGCACGTTTTTTTAGTTAAGCGCTGGTTGATAAAAATAAGTCTTTACCACACATTGCAGCAATGGCCTGTAGGATGAGATGTTCAGGATTTTCTCTGGACATCCCTTTAATGGCAGCATCAATGCTGATCAAGAGTTGCGGCCAGGCCAAAAAAGCCTGTGGACTGAGGCGACGTAAGGCCTGCTGATATAGACTTACCTTGGTTTTCCAGATACCGAGTTGCAAAGCATTTTGTGGTTGTTCAAACAGTTGCATCAACAAACGCATTTCCTTGCTGATACTCCACAAGATCAGGCTCATCGGTTCACCAGAGGCTGTTAAATATTGAAAAATTTTTACCGATTGCGCCAAGTCTCCTTTTAGCAAGGCATCACTTAAATCATAAGTACTATAGCGTGACTGGTCTTGCAGGCAGGCATATAGATGATCAATCTGAATCAGATCAACTTCAGGAAAAGTGTCACTGACCCGCATCAGGCTGTTTTTTGCAGCCAGCAGGTTATGCTCGTGATGCTGCTCCAGCCATTGCCATGCATCATTTGCCAGTTGAATGCCCAGCTTTTGCGCTTCTACTCCCAAAATTTGCTGACGATCTTTGGGATAATTGGCCGAAAGTGAAACATTCACCCCATTGGCATCAATCAGTTGAAAGAAACTGGATTTCAGGCTGTTACTGTCCTGCTTGGGCATAACCACCAACAGCAGGTTGTGCTCATTATGCTGCAAATAGCTTTTCAGTAATTTAAGAGCACTCGCATCAGGCTTGATATTGCCATGCACTTCCACAGCAAGTTGCGTGGAAAAAAGAGACAGACTATTTAAGGCATTAAAGACATTTTTCCAGTCAGCTACTGAACTGATATCATAACGCTGACGCTCAATGTCCTGTTTTTGCCAGCTGGCACGAAAGGCATCAAGCAGGTTCTGTTCCAGCAGGGGCTCCTGACCATGCAATATCCAGGCTCCGCGAGCATCATCAATACGTTTGAGGGCCTGGAGATAGTCAAGTTTCATCGCTTAATCTTATGGGGTAGCCGGAGTTGAAGGACGATCTTTAACCAGCGGTAACCGATTTGAAGAAATCTGGCGCGCAATCTGCTGGGCAATATCATCAATAAGGACCTGATTTAAGAACTTTTGTTCCTGGTCATCGGTGTTTACGGTTTCAATATTATATTGATAAGTACGGGTTGCTACCACCGTACGTGCTTCGGTAATCGGCTTGCCTTGCGCATCTTCTATACGGAAAGTCACATTCAAACGTAACAAGGTTTCTACCAGCTTGCCATTTAACTCCAAGCGGCGCGGCGTATAGTCCAATATATGCAATACATAAGCATTAGGAGCCTTGTTTAGCTGTATACCAGCGGCACCCAGATAGACTGCAAGCTTTTCCTGAAGTTCTTCAGTATGGGCAGGTAAGGAGAGGCTCATGGTGGAGTAAGCCAATGGCGCGGAACTCGAAGTAGTTCCTTTTAAATGAAAGCCACAGCCCGCCAAGCCTGCACTTAGACCACAAGTTAAAACAATTGCTGCTAAACGTTTGCCCAAATGCATATTTTGTCCTCTATTCTTCCCTGCGGAAAATATTTGAAATCCTGAAACGGATTGTAAAGTCAAAGCCCGTTGGCTGGCAACGGGCTTTGTTTGGGAATTGTGAAATCCTTTTGTCCCCTCATCCTAACCTTCTCCCAGAGAAAGAAGGGATTGGCCCCTTCCTTTTAGGAAAGGGTAAGGGAGCGGTAGATTTTTAAACCACCAGGTTCACCAGTTTATTTGGTACCACAATTTCTTTCTTGGTTGGCCCCGTCAAGAATTGCTGTACTTCCGGCAAGGCTTTAGCTTGTGCCAGAACTTCATCTTTAGAAGCATCCACCGCTATTTCAAGTTTGCCACGCAGTTTGCCGTTGACTTGAACCACAATGGTTTGGGTATTACGGGTTAAAGCAGACTCATCCACTTGCGGGAATAGGGTTGAATTCAATTCAATCCCAAACTTAGCCAATAAAGTTTGGCTTAAATGCGGTGCAAACGGAGCCAATAAGGTAAGAAGGGTGGTAATGGATTCACGTGCAACCGCCACGTCATTGTCATCTTTGGCTTCAAACTTATTATTCGCGTTTAACAATTCCATCATGGCAGCAATGGCCGTGTTAAAGGCATGACGGCGTTCAATGTCATCACCCACTTTTTGGATGGTTTCGTGCGTTTTGCGACGCAGGTCTTGTGCCGCGGTTGAAAGTTTTGCTGTATCGATAACAGATGCAGAATTGCTTTTTTCCAGGAAGCCTGCAGCCAAACGCCATACACGTTTCAGGAAGCGGTTAGCGCCTTCAACACCGGCATCTGACCATTCCAGAGATTGATCCGGTGGCGCAGCAAACATCATGAATACACGTGCGGTATCTGCGCCGTACTGGTCAATAATCGCTTGCGGGTCGATACCGTTGTTTTTCGATTTCGACATTTTTTCCTGACCACCGACAATGACATCTTGACCATCGCCCTGATATTTTGCAGAAATGATGCGGCCTTTATCATCACGTTCAAGATCGATGTCGGCTGGATTGAACCAGGTTTTTTTACCTGACTCAGCCTCACGATAGTATGTATCCGCAAGGACCATACCCTGGGTAAGCAAGTTGGTGAATGGTTCGTTACCTTGTACCACACCTTCATCACGCATCAGTTTGTGGAAGAAGCGTGCATATAACAAGTGCAGAATCGCATGTTCAACACCACCAATATATTGGTTCACTGGTAACCAGGTTTGACTGGCTTCAGGTTTGACCAGACCATCGGTAAAATCAGGAGATGCGTAACGCGCATAGTACCAAGATGATTCTACAAAGGTGTCCAGAGTATCGGTTTCACGACGTGCGTCGCCACCACAACATGGACAAGTGGTTTCATAGAACTCAGGCATTTTGTTCAGCGGGTTACCTGAACCGTCTGGAACCACATCGGTTGGAAGCACAACTGGAAGCTGTTCTTCAGGTACTGGTACCTGACCGCATGTGTCACAGTTAATCATTGGAATTGGACAACCCCAGTAACGTTGACGAGACACGCCCCAATCACGTAAACGGAATTGAACTTTAGAACTTGCCAGGCCTGTTGGTTCTAATTTAGCAAGGAATGCATCGTATGCACCCTGGAAATCCAGACCGTCAAACTCGCCTGAATTGACCAGTTTGCCTGCTTTAGAGCCGTACCACTCTTGCCACTCTGTCGCATCAAAGTCTGTGTCTTCTGCACCTTTGGCATCAATGACCTGTTTGATGGTCAAGCCATATTTGTTGGCAAATTCAAAGTCACGTTCATCGTGTGCAGGTACGGCCATCACCGCACCTGAACCGTATGACATCAATACATAGTTGGCAATCCAGACTGGAATATCTTCACCAGTCACCGGATGTTTGACTGAAAGACCGGTTGCCATCCCTTTTTTCTCAGCCACGGCCAGATCGGCTTCAGCCACTGAGCCCATACGGCATTCTTCAATAAATGCAGCAAGTTCAGGATTGTTTTCAGCTGCTTTTAATGCCATCGGATGTTCTGCGGCAACTGCCACATAAGTCACGCCCATTAGGGTATCGGCACGGGTGGTAAATACCGTTAAGCCATCAGCATAAACCTCAGGATTTGCTGAAGGGAAGGTGATATCCATCCCTTGTGAGCGACCAATCCAGTTGCGCTGCATGGTCAGTACTTGTTGTGGCCAGCCGTCTTTTAATGTATCTAAATCATCTAATAGTTCTTGGGCATAATCGGTAATGCGGAAGTAGTACATTGGAATATCACGTTTTTCGACCAATGCACCTGAACGCCAGCCACGACCATTTTCCACCTGCTCATTTGCCAGTACTGTCTGGTCTACCGGATCCCAATTCACAGTGGAAAGTTTGCGGTAGATCAGACCTTTTTTATACAGCTGAACAAATAACCATTGTTCCCAGCGATAGTATTCTGGGGTACAGGTCGCAAATTCGCGATCCCAATCTACAGCTAGACCGAGTTTTTTCAACTGGTCACGCATGTAGGCAATATTTTCAAAAGTCCATTTTGCCGGAGCCACCTGATGAGCAATGGCTGCGTTTTCAGCAGGTAGACCAAAAGCATCCCAACCCATTGGTTGCAGGACAGTTTCACCTTTTAAACGGTGAAAACGGCTGATCACGTCGCCAATCGTATAGTTACGCACATGACCCATATGCAGCTTGCCACTCGGGTAAGGGAACATCGAGAGGATATAACGACGCGGACCTTCTACAGTGTCGGCAACTTTAAAGGCTTTGCGAGATTCCCAATCCTGCTGGACTTGAGGCTCAATCGCACTGGCTTGATATTCAGGGTCAATGTGAGTAGTCATATACGTAATACAAGAGAATGGTTAAAAAATTTAACGCACAGCATAGCGCAAAATGCACCTAAAAGTGAATTTTGCGCACGGGTTTCTGCAGGAAAAATCTAAATCGGTATTTCAGAGAGTCTTAGACTGATGGGCGTTCGGACTGACCACGCTCTAAGGCTTCATTGGCTTCGCGTTGTTGCTGGTCATTTTCAGTCCCAGCCGGATTTGGGCGACCATGGGCTGGATGACCATTTTCAGGTTGAACTGCATTTTGACCAGTTCCTGAAGGCGTTGTTGCTGAATTGGTCCAGCCATAAGTGGCGACCGTTTTAACTTTTTTAGAAGACTTTGGTGGCGGCGTTTTGGTGTAGTGGGTGGTGCCTTTGGCGTCTACCCATTTATAGTATTCCGCTGCAGAAACATGGCTAGTTATACTAAAGAGTAATATACCAGCACAACTACCTAATTTCAGGAAAGTGCTTTTCATTTGTTATATATCCTTAAAAAATAGAGTTATTTGAATGGTTTCTGCTCTAGAAAGGGGGGAGCTGTCATTGGATTTATTGTGTAATATTAAAAAATAAAAAGAAAGTTTTAAGACCGAAAAAAGTCAGGAGATAAAGTTTATCTATAAAAAATGATATTCAATTAGATAAAAATTCATTCTTTTTTCTTATGTAATGCATATTAAAAATTTATAAAATTAAAGAGATAACAATATGAAAATGATAAATATTTTCTGGATCGGTAAGAACTGTACAAAAAATCCAAGACTAAATTGTACGTAAAACCAGCAAATCAGGTCAAAAAGTAGGAAGAGAGAGCGTGTTTAAAACTTGACTTTAGAGTCTGAAAACACAAGAATGCTGCAATAGTTTTATATGCCTTAAATCGATCACCCTTCGAATAAGTGTCATGTCATGCAATGGGCAATTTTTCTAGCCGAGAAATTGAACAAAGCCAACAAAATATGTTTACCCCAACATGTTTTAGATCTTGTATTGCTCGAACAGCAAGAAGATCAGATTTTTTTCCTATTGCTATGAAAACTATGAAATTTGTGTGCTATAACAGTGCAGACAGTTAACAAATGAAACACTGCAAATGCCTCCCATTTGTGCAGTGAATAATATTAGGGTGAATCACGTTGGAACTTTTATCTGGTGGTGAAATGCTTGTTCGCGCATTAGCGGATGAAGGCGTTGAACATGTTTTTGGATACCCAGGCGGCGCAGTACTGCATATTTACGATGCGCTCTTTCAACAGGAAAAAGTCAATCATTATCTTGTACGTCATGAACAGGCTGCCGGTCATATGGCCGATGCTTACTCGCGCGTAACGGGTAAGACAGGTGTAGTGCTGGTCACTTCAGGCCCAGGCGCAACCAATACCGTCACACCAATTGCAACGGCCTATATGGACTCAATCCCAATGGTGATTTTGTCGGGTCAGGTTGCAAGCCATCTCATCGGTGAAGATGCTTTCCAGGAAACCGATATGGTGGGTATTTCCCGTCCAATCGTGAAGCACAGCTTTCAGGTACGCCATGCAAGCGAAATTCCTGCGATTATCAAAAAAGCATTTTATATCGCATCGAGTGGCCGTCCAGGTCCAGTGGTTGTAGATATTCCAAAAGATGCGACCAATCCCGCGGAGAAATTTGCTTACGAATATCCTGAAAAAGTGAAGATGCGTTCGTATCAGCCGCCTTATCGCGGTCATACCGGACAAATCCGTAAAGCGATTGACGAACTGCTTCATGCTAAACGCCCGATTATTTACTCGGGTGGAGGCGTGGTTCAGGGCAATGCTTCGGCGCAATTGACTGAACTTGCCCATTTGCTGGGCTTCCCGGTCACGAATACGCTGATGGGCTTAGGGGCTTTCCCTGGCGATGATCCACAGTTTGTCGGCATGCTCGGGATGCACGGAACTTATGAAGCGAACATGACCATGCATAATGCAGACGTGATTCTGTGTGTGGGTGCGCGTTTCGATGATCGTGTAACCAATAACCCGGCGAAGTTCTGTCCAAATGCCAAAGTCATTCATATTGATATTGACCCGGCGACTATTTCAAAGACTATCATGGCCCATATTCCAATCGTGGGTGCGGTAGAGCCGGTATTGACAGAAATGTTGAACCAGTTGAAACAGATGAATGTTTCCAAGCCAAATCCTGAAGCAATTGCGGCATGGTGGAAACAGATTGATGAGTGGCGCCAGGTCAACTGCCTGAAGTTTGATGTACCGACTGATGGTTCGATGAAACCGCAACAGGTGGTACGTGCTTTAGACAAGATCACCAACGGTGAAGCGATCATTACCTCTGACGTTGGTCAGCACCAGATGTTTGGTGCATTGCACTACCGCTACAAGCGTCCACGTCAATGGATCAATTCAGGCGGCTTGGGCACCATGGGTGTTGGTCTTCCTTATGCGATGGCTGCAAAGCTTGCATTCCCGGATCAGCAAGTGGTGTGTATTACGGGTGAAGCGTCTATTCAGATGTGTATCCAGGAGCTTTCAACCTGTAAGCAGTATGGGCTGAACGTGAAGATTCTATGTCTGAACAACCGTGCCTTGGGTATGGTGAAACAGTGGCAGGATATGAACTATGAAGGTCGTCATTCCAGCTCTTATGTAGAGTCTTTGCCTGACTTTGCCAAGTTAATGGAAGCTTATGGCCATGTCGGGATTCAAATTGATCATGCAGATGAGCTTGAATCGAAGCTTGCTGAAGCCATGGCAATTAACGACAAATGCGTATTTATTAACGTAATGGTTGACCGTAGTGAACACGTCTATCCGATGTTGGTTGCGGGTCAGTCGATGCAAGATATGTGGTTATCAAAAGGGGAGCGCACGTCATGAGACATATTATCTCTGTACTCGTAGAGAACGAAGCGGGCGCACTTTCACGTTTGGTTGGCCTGTTTTCTCAGCGCGGCTATAACATTGAAACCTTGAATGTGGCACCGACTGAAGATCCAACGCTTTCACGTCTAACGCTCACTACATATGGTGATGACCACAAGATTGAACAAATTACCAAGCAGCTGAACAAGCTGGTTGAGGTGGTTAAAGTTGTAGACCTGTCTGAAGGTGCACACATCGAACGTGAACTCATGCTGATTAAAGTCAAAGCACTAGGTTCATCACGTGACGAAATCAAGCGTACAGCTGATATTTTCCGTGGTCAGGTGGTCGATGTCACACCAACGACCTATACCATTCAAGTGGCAGGTACGACTGAAAAAGTTGATGCGTTTATTGATGCCTTGGCAGAAAATACCATTCTGGAAGTGGTTCGTTCAGGTGTATCTGGCATTGCGCGTGGCGAAAAAGTTCTAACTATCTAATTTTTAACATATTCTACTCATTGTGAAATGAGAATCTCAGTCAATGAATACGAATAAGATCATTGGCTGAGGTCAAAGGAAGCATAAGCATTCAAGTGGAGACAGCAATGCAAATTTTTTATGATAAAGACTGTGATTTATCTATCATCCAAAGCAAAAAAGTAGCGATCATTGGTTATGGTTCACAAGGCCATGCGCACGCGCTTAACCTGAAAGATTCTGGCGTTGATGTAACTGTAGGTCTGCGTGCAGGTTCTACTTCTTGGAAAAAAGCTGAAAATGCTGGTCTTAAAGTTGCTGAAGTTCCTGCTGCTGTAGCACAAGCTGACGTAGTGATGATCTTGACTCCGGATGAGTTCCAATCACAACTTTACCGTGACGTCATTGAACCAAACATTAAGCAAGGTGCTACTTTAGCATTCGCTCATGGTTTCTCTGTGCTTTATAACCAAGTGGTTCCACGTGCTGATTTAGACGTAATCATGGTTGCGCCTAAGGCACCAGGTCACACTGTACGTTCTGAATACCAACGTGGTTCAGGTGTTCCTGACCTTATCGCCATTCACCAAGATGCTTCTGGTAATGCGCGTAACGTAGCACTTTCTTATGCTTCAGGCGTAGGTGGTGGTCGTACAGGTATTATCGAAACTTCATTCCGTGAAGAAACTGAAACTGACTTGTTCGGTGAGCAAGCGGTTCTGTGTGGTGGTGCTGTTGAACTGGTTAAAATGGGTTTTGAAACTCTGGTTGAAGCGGGTTATGCACCAGAAATGGCATACTTCGAATGTCTACATGAACTTAAGCTGATTGTTGACTTGATGTTCGAAGGCGGTATCGCAGATATGAACTACTCGGTTTCTAACAACGCTGAGTACGGTGAATATGTAACGGGTACTGAAGTGATCAACGAACAGTCTCGTGAAGCAATGCGTAATGCGCTTAAACGTATCCAGTCGGGTGAGTATGCGAAGATGTTCATCCAGGAAGGTGCATTGAACTATCCGTCTATGACTGCACGCCGTCGTCAAAATGCTGCACATGGTATTGAAGTGACAGGTAACAAGTTACGTGCAATGATGCCATGGATTCAAGCAAACAAAATCGTTGATAAAGAAAAGAATTAATTTTTATCTTCTGATTGAATAAAAAAACCTGCTCGAATTGAGCGGGTTTTTTTATTTATTATTTTAAGTTTTCAGTTATAAGAAATGAAAAAAGGAAGTTTTTTCTAAATTATTTTTTAGGATACTAGTTAAAGCGGGAGTAAATAAAAGTGTAAAAGTAAAAGGCTTAGGATCTAGAGTTAAATAATAAATATTGATGGACAGGAGATTTAAGTTATCTGGTGTTTATTTAACATAGGAGTAGATTAAATAAATTATCATGTGAATATCGATTTAATTAGAGTCTTAACAGATTATTTAAAATAATAAGATAATATTCACAATATAGTTAAATAAAGGGATTGATTTTAAAAGCTCAAGAATAAGAAATTTTAAATAGCTTAGAAATTAAAAGATAGATTACGCGATAAAAACAAATAAATTCTAGATAAAGTGTGATGTAGTGTGAAAAATATAAGAAAAAGTGAGAGATAAATATGATTTTTCCCTGCAATTTGTTAAGAAGTGTAATTTTTGAAACTTTTAGTAATAATTTACTTTTATTGAGAATTTATTGTATTTCAGTTACTTGTGTTAATTATATTGGGGTGTAGATTATATTAAATTTTAAGTAATTATTGAAAACAATTTGTAACACCTGTGGTATTAATTAGCTATCTCTATAATTTTATGTCTCCTAATAATGTTTTTATAAATATCCCTACGAAATAAATATATTATTGTGAATAGTATTATTTTTGTATGTTTTCAAACGAATGATAATAAGATAAAAAAACGGTAAGTAGTTTTGCTCATAAGAATAAGAGTGTTTTACTCACCGTGAGACCAAATAAACAAAAATATTCTTTTTAAAAGAATGGAGAAAGACATGAAAAAAACGACTCAGGCAGCACTGGCAGCATTAGTATTAAGCGTTGGTTTTGGTTCAACAGCCGCATATGCAAATGAGCTTGAAGCAAGACCAGGTCCTAAACCAACTAAACCACACAAACCGGGTAAACATGGATGTGGAGATAAATGTGACGGAAAAATTAAAATCGATTTGAAAGTAGATCGCCATTGTGATCTAGATATTGGAACGTCCACAATGACATTGGCAGGCACACCAGGTGGTGATTATTCAGCAAATGGACATTTCGATGTACGTACCAATGCAGGCTATAGCCTACTCATTAGTGCGCCAGCAACTTTAGCGGGTAGCGCAGGTTCAGTACCAGTTGCGGTTACTACACGTCAAGATGGAGCAGGTTCTGATTACACTGGTTCTACTTTACCAAGTACTGGTAATGCAGATGTTCGCTTTAATGTTAAAGCTCTTGTAACAAGTAACGCTATTGATAATGCAGATGCAGGAAATTATACCGGTAACTATATTGTAGCGGTAAAATTCTAATAATAAGAAAAAAATTTCTTATATAAAGTAATAAATAGGAGATGTGGAAAGCATCTCCTATTTTAATAAAAATTATATTGAATGGAATTGGAGTTAAATATGAATAAAAAAATTATAGGATTTTTTTTATTATTCTTAGTAAGTACTTCTTTGTTTGCGGGAATAAGATTTACTCCTATACAACTTTATATTCAGGATTTTAAGAAACAGAAAAGTACGACTATCAGTGTAGAAAGTAGTGGGGTTGCAAGTTCAAAAATTTTTGAAATCAATGCATTTAAATGGACACAAGATGAACAGGGAGAGGATATTTTAGTAGAAGATAATACTTTATTATTTAATCCAAAAACATTTGAATTAAAGCCTGAAAGCAAGCAGCTTGTGAGAATTGGCTTTAGCCAGCCTCCCTTACATTTAAAAAAACAAGAATCATGGAGAGTTGTTTTTAAGGAAGTCACTCCTATTGAAAATAAATCCAATATTAACTTTTTGTTTAATTTTTCATTACCATTATTTGCTGGAGAGCAACTGCCGCCTCAACTTGATATAAAGTTAGAAAAAACAAATAACTCAGCATACTTGAATATTGATAATACAGCAAAATCCCATGCAAAAATTACTGAGGTAGTTGTATTGGATAATAAAAATAAAGAAGTTTTTAAAAAAGATTTGACTTTATATATTTTAAGTGGAAATAAGATTAGGTATAACTTGGGTGACTTTAAGAATAACAATAGCGAACTAAAATTAAAAGTAAAGGTTGAGGAATATGGATACTTAGAGTTTCCTGTAAAAGGATAGAGCTGGTCTAAAGAGAATAAAAATAGTAAAAGGATAATACTATGAAAGCTACTAAAATTCTCATAATGATAGTGTGTGGTATGGGTGTAACAAATACAAATGCAATAGATAATCAACAGGTAGATCAGAAAGAAAATGTGGAAATTTTTATTGTAAATATATGGGTGAATGGGCTGGATTATAATACTGAAACAACTACCTTTATAGAAGGTGGAAAAAGATTTATAGAGTGTGAAGCTTTAAATAAAATTGGGATTCGAATTGAGGGACTTCAACACCATTTAACTAAAAAAGACTTTTGTTTATTAAATCAGCCAGATGTTATATTTGAAGATGACCATAGCTTACAAGCAATAAAAATTAATTTTCCTTCAAATTATTTCCAGGAAACTGCTTATGACTTGGAAGTAGCAGCACCTGAAAAAGCAAATTTTGGAGGCTTCGTAAACTACAGTTTATTTTATAATAGAGATGAAGAGGATCAGGAATTTAATACGTTTTCAGAAGTTGGTATATTTAAAGATTACTGGTTGTTCAAAAATGCTTTTTTGTACCGTAAAGATCCCGAAGAGTTTGAACAGCAGTTTTTACGGGTAAATAGTACCTTAGATATTGAATTTCCTGAAAAGTTTCTAAGCCTAACTTTAGGTGATACAACTAGTCGTTATAATGCGCTTAATAATTCATTCCGGTTTGGAGGATTAAGTTTTGGAACCAATTATACAGATCGGCCAGACTTCGTATACTGGAACACTCCTACTTTAAATGGCAGCGCAAGCTTACCTTCAACCATTGATTTATATATTAATGGGATAAGGCTTTATCGAGATTCTATTACACCTGGAAATTATAACCTACCTGCAGGTGCAATTTTTAATCAGGCTGGTGATGCTCAAGTGGTGGTAGAAGATATTCTAGGTAACCGCACTGTTCAAAGTTTCCCAATTTATATCAATAGTCGCTTATTAAAACCAAAACTAAATGAATATAATATTTCCTTAGGGAAGCTAAGATATAATTATGATTATGTCGATGATGATTATCGTGACTTTTTTACAAAAGTATTTTTTCGACGAGGTATTACTTCCTCTACCACATTAGGGGGAGATCTTCTATATAGTGAAGAAACAATTAACTTTGACTTTTTATGGACACAAGGAGTGAGTAAGTATTTTGTCTTGGATACTGCATTTTCAGTGAGTGAAGCGAAGGAAGAGGAGGAACAAGGGTATGCTGCCTCATTAGTATTAAATCGAAGTTTTAAAAATTGGTCTTATAGCCTGAATAGCCGATACTTTACTGAAGAATATAAATATTTGAGCAATGATCTGTATGATTCTAGTATTAAAACTTCAAGTGCCTTAAATTTTAATTTTTTTAATTTAAAAATTGTTGATGGGGTGGGCTTTAACTACATTTATCAGTCTTACTATAATGATCAAGGTTTTGATAATGACCGTCAAATTATTGATATTAGAGCAACAAAAAGATTAACAAAAAATCTGTATTCAGACTTCGGTTTCTTTAAAGATTTTGGTGAAGGTGGCGATCAGGGTTTCAATATTGCATTTAATTATGATTGGGGAGACAAAGGACAAATCTATCTTGATCATGATACTGAAAATAATGAAACAAGTTTAAGTTATAGTCATAGGACGATGACTCAAAATGGTTTTGATTATGTTTTAGGCGTTAATCGCAGCGATGATGAAGTAAATTATAATGCATATGGCTTATGGAAAACGAGTATCGGTAATTTACAGTTATCACATGATGAATTTGAAGATCGACGTAATTCACAAGCCTTATTTGAAGGAGCTCTGGTCTGGTTAGGTAATAAAGTTGCATTAACTAAATATGCATATAATGCTTTTGCCCTGGTCAATGTCGATCAGCATCCAAATCTTGATATTTATCGTTCAGCAACACTCGCTGGCCATACCAATGATAAAGGTTATATCTTTATCCATGACATTATTCCTTATATTCATTACGATATTTCTTTTGACCAGAATCAGTTGGCTATGGATGAAACTTTTGAATACTCTTCAAAAAAGCTCATTGCATTGGACCAGCGCGGTTATAAGTTTAATTTCCCTGTTCATAAAACCAAGCGTATTGCGGTAAAAATCAAAGATATTCAACAAAATAATTTAATTATCGGTTCTGAAGTCCTGGTCGATGGTTTAAGTGGCGAACCTTCTTTTGTGGATAGTCAGGGTATTGTCTATCTCTATTTGTTTAAAGCTGGATCCTATAACCTTAAAGTCAAAACTCAAGGAGGAAAACAGTGCCAGGCCCAATTTACTCTTAATGAAAATCAGTTCCAAAATTCAAACCAACAAGTTTTAGAAGCTATATGTGAGTAGGAGTAGAAGAAAATGAAAAAACTCTTTTTATTAATAATCGCCCTATCGGTTAGTGCAATTACAGAAGCAGCAAAATATTGTTCAATAGATGGTTTTAGTAATTCAGAATTACGTCTAGCCAGCTATCAGCGTAGCCAGGCTGCTACCTCCTTTAATATTTCATGTGATACCAGTTATTCTATTTTATTTAATAGTCAGAATTTAATCAGTCCGGACGGCATGAGTTATGTATCTAATGGTCCTCATAAATTAAGAACTAAATTAAATTTAAGTGGTGCCAATAGTGGTTTGTGGGGAGTGAGATTAAAACAGAACCCTACACAAAGACAGAAGTATATAGTCTCGGTTCAACTGGTGGATAATCCTTATAATGGTGTTCCTGCGGGTCATTATCAGGATCAGATCTCAGTAGATATCGATTTTTAAATGCTAAGAGTTTGAATATAAAAATAAGCTGATGACGATACTAAAACCGGAAAGACTTGAGAGGACTCTAAATGGACACCCGTGGTAAGTGAGTATCTGGTGTCTAAGCAGATATTCACTTAATTCCATCCTCTGAACAGGCAGTGATGAATATTGTTATGGAACTGTATTTGAGCCTCATGATTCATCAAGTAGTCATATGCGGTTTCTATGCTGAATGAAAAATATAACTAGACAGGTGCGGGATGTCACAAACTTCCATCTCAGAATTATTAAAACACCGACCAGTTCTTCATAAAATCCAGTTTGATTTGAAAGGTCAGCGCAGACCGGTCAGTCCCTATAAAACTGCCTTGGAGAGTCTGGTATGTCCCCGCCTAAAAATTGCCATTGTGACCGAAACCTGGCCACCAGAAATTAATGGGGTGGCACATTCATTGCTACAGCTTTGTAAAGGTTTACAAAAGCAAGGCCATAAAATCTTATTGATTCGCCCAGAACAACAAAAAACCTGTAGTGAATTCAAAGCCTATGCTGAATGTCTGGTCAAGGCGCATCATATTCCCCGATATGCACATCTACAGTTTGGTCGGCCTCAATTTTTAAAAATTTATCAGGCAGTTGAGGATTTTTATCCGGATCTGGTGCATATTGTGACGGAAGGTCCTTTGGGGTTGGTGGCTCAGCAAGTGGCAAAGCTGCAGGGAATCCCGGTATCGAGTGGATTTCATTCCTCCTTTCAGGATTTTAGCCGTTTCTTTGATTTGGCTTTTCTGGTTAAACCGATCCAGAATTATTTAAAGTGGTTTCATAACAATACTGCTCTGACATGTGTGCCTAGTCAGGAAACGGCACAAGCCCTGACCGATTTTGGGGTCACTTGCCGGCTTGCTGTTGTAGGCCGTGGTGTCGATACGGATACATTTTCACCAAAGTGGCGCTCACCCGAATTGCGTTATGCTTGGGGTGTCTCTGCCACGACTCGCGTGATGCTCTATGTAGGCAGGCTTTCACCAGAAAAAGAGGTGAATGTCTTGATTCAGGTGTATTTGAGAATGCGCCAGCTGTATCAGCAGAATATACGTCTGGTCATCGTAGGCGATGGACCTGATCGGGCTAGGTTGGAGCGGCTTAATCAGGATGGAAGTGTTATTTTTACAGGAAGTTTGTCGGGTCAAAAATTATCACAGGCTTATGCCAGTGCAGATGTATTTTGTTTTGCCAGTCAGGTCGAAACCTTCGGTAATGTGGTTTTAGAGGCAATGGCAAGTGGTTTGCCAGTGATTGCGTATGATTATGCCTGTGCGCATTTACATATCCGGCATGGTCAAACAGGTTATTTAAGTGCACGTGGAAATCAGCAAGCTTTTATACAGAATATGCTTGAGCTGCCAGATCTGCTCTGTCTACAACAGATGGGGAGTCTGGCACGTCAAAAAGCTGAAGAAGTTGGCTGGCAATATCCAGTGTATCAATTTGAACAAGCCTTGTATTCGGTGGTTCAACCTGAAAAATACAGGGCATAAAACAATAAGAGCTCTACAATGAAATTTCAAAATGCAAAACTCAAGTTTTTGGAAATTGATTTAAAAGGCTGTGTTTATCTTAATCACTTTTCCCGTTCGGAGCGTATTACCACCTTTTTTAAAATCGTCAGCCGCCTTGGAGATGGGATTTTCTGGTATCTGATGGTGTTGAGTGTTTGGATCGTACAGGGCTTGATATATAGCCTGCAAATTATCTATCTGGTTTTAGGTAGTACGGTAGGAACTTTAATTTATAAAGTCCTTAAAACCAAGACGGTACGGCCGCGTCCCTATCAGGTGCATCAGGTGATCCGCTTGGGTGAACATCCGCTGGATCATTTTAGCTTTCCTTCAGGCCATACCTTACATGCTGTAATGGCTACGGTGGTACTGGGTTATGTAGTGCCTGCATTACTGTTTCTGATGCTGCCCTTTACCATTTTGGTGGCTTTGTCCCGCATGGTGCTGGGGCTGCATTATCCAAGCGATGTGGTGGTAGGGGCCTTACTTGGTGGCGTGCTGGCAATGGCGATTGTATGTATGGCGCCATTTTTAAATATTGTGTTGTAAAAAATCAAGCAGAAGCCCGGCGAAAGGCTCGCAGAATTTTGCAGATTTGCTAAAGTACAGCATCACACTAGATATGCTTAGGAATAGATATGGGTTTACGTTGGACAGATACCCTCGATATCGCGATTGAATTGTATGAAGCGCATCCGGATGTTGATCCGCAATGGGTTCGCTTTACCGATCTGCATGCCTGGATTTGTGCACTGCCTGATTTTGAAGATGACCCGAATAAATCGACCGAAGGCCTTTTGGAAGGCATTCAAATGGCATGGATTGACGAAGCCCGTTAATTGCTGGCTTGAAAAAAGTAAAATTTTTACCTCTGAAACGAAGAAACAAGTCCATTATTCGGTATAATGCGGCAAAATTTCATGTCAACAATTGACTTAAGGAGCCGATCATGGCTATTGAACGTACATTATCTATTGTAAAACCAGACGCAGTTGCTAAAAACCACATTGGTGATATTTTTGCTCGTTTTGAAAAAGCGGGTCTTAAAATCGTTGCAACTAAAATGAAACACTTGACTCAAGCTGAAGCTGAAGGCTTCTACGCTGAGCATAAAGAACGTGGTTTCTTTGCTGACCTGGTTGCATTCATGACTTCTGGTCCAGTGGTTGTTTCAGTTCTTGAAGGCGAAAACGCTGTTCTTGCTCACCGTGACATTCTGGGTGCAACAAACCCTAAAGAAGCTGCTCCTGGTACTATCCGTGCAGACTTCGCTGTAAGCATCGACGAAAACGCTGCTCACGGTTCTGACTCTGTAGCATCTGCTGATCGTGAAGTGAACTACTTCTTCGCGCAAACTGAGATTGCTCCACGTACGCGTTAATACGCAGTATTCAAACCAGATAAGTGTTATTATACTTATCTGGTTTTTTTATTCTCTGAATAATTTTTTGCTCAGATATTGAGCTTCTCCTTTCATCTTTAGACATGGTTTAGGTAATACACATGAGTACTGACGTGGTCGCTACATCAGCAGTTTCTGATGCCCAGCAACAATCTCTGTCCACTCCTGCACAGCAAAATTCTGTGGAAAAAGTGAACTTACTTGGCATGTCACGTCCACAAATGGAAAAATTCTTCGAAGATCTGGGCGAGAAGAAGTTCCGTGCCGGACAGGTGATGAAATGGATTCACCAGTTTTTTGTAACAGATTTTGCCGAGATGACCAATATCTCAGGCAAGCTACGTGAAAAACTGGAAAAGATTTGTGAAATTAAAGCGCCAGAAGTGGTGCATAAAAACTATTCCAAAGATGGCACCCGTAAATGGGTATTCCGTGTGGGCGACGGTGACGGTTCTCTGGTCGAGACAGTATTGATTCCGGCAGAACATCGTAGCGGTTTACGACGTACCTTGTGTATTTCATCCCAAGTGGGCTGTGCATTGGACTGTTCTTTCTGTTCTACCGGCAAACAAGGTTTTCAGCGTGATTTGACTCAGGCAGAAATCATCGGTCAGCTGTGGATGGCCAACTATTCCTATATGGAAGATGTGCCTGTACTTGAGCGTGAACGTTCGGTCACGAACGTGGTGATGATGGGCATGGGCGAGCCATTGCTGAACTACGATGCCGTGCTTAACGCGATGCGGGTGATGCTGGATGACTTTGCGTATGGTATGTCCAAACGTCGCGTGACTTTATCAACTTCAGGTGTAGTGCCAAAAATTGATCAGATGGTGAAAGATATTGATGTGGCCCTGGCGATTTCATTGCATGCACCAAATGATGAGCTGCGTAATGAGCTGGTACCGATCAATAAAAAATATCCACTCGAACAATTGATTGCCGCCTGTCAGCGTTACATTGCCAAAGATGGTAATGAAAGTTCGCGTAAACACGTGACGATTGAATATGTGATGCTGGATGGGGTGAATGATCATCCTGAACATGCGCAACAGATGATTAAATTGTTGAAGAACCTTCCAAGCAAGATCAATTTGATTCCATTTAATCCGTTTCCGCATGCGCCATACGGCCGTTCTAGCCGTAACCGGATTATTTCTTTCCAAAAAACTTTGTCTGATGCCGGTTTTGTGTGTACGATTCGTCAGACGCGTGGCGATGATATTGATGCTGCGTGTGGACAGCTGGTCGGACAGGTTGCTGACCGTACCCGTCGAGCGGAGCAGTGGAAAAAGAAAATTGCGCAATCAAATGAGATTATGCGCTCACAAGGATAACAAGAGGTCGCCAATTGAATAATCTGACATCCAAACTTGCTTTGATTTCAGTGCTGTGTGGGTTTTGGGGATTAACCGCGTGCCAAACGCCGGAACTGGGTCAGAAAGACCCGGAAAAAGCCACTAAAGTCCGTACACAATTGGCGGCAGAATATCTTAAATCAGGTGATCTGGATTCAGCAAAACGTGCGCTCGATCAGGCACTGGAAAGCAATTCGCGTGATTCTCAGGCCAACATGATGATGGGTGTGCTGCTTCAGCAGGAAGGCAGTCCACTCAATCTGGAAAAAGCCGAGACTTATTTCAAGCGTGCCATTTCCGCCGACCCGAAAAATGCACAGGCGCGAAATAATTACGGTACCTATTTATATCAGCTTGGGCGCTATAATGATGCGATTGAGCAGTTTAAAATTGCGGGTGCAACTTTAGGATATGATCAGCGATTTCGTGCCCTGGAGAATATGGGCCGTATTTATCTGAAAACTGGCGATGTTGTGAATGCTGAAAAAACATTCAAACAGGCGCTACAGGCTAATCGCGATTCATATATATCAATGTTAGAGTTGGCAGAAATTTTTTATCTGAACCAGCAGTTCCCGGCAGCGACACAAATGTATGAACATTTTGTGCGTGGGGTGGGACAGAAAAATCAGAGTGCCCGCGCACTCTGGATTGGCATTCGTACCGCGCGTGCCAATGGTGATCGGCTAGGAATGCAGGTATTGGTTAATCAATTGCGTGCACTCTTTCCTGAAAGCCAGGAATACCAACGTTATTTGCAATTACAGTACAGTACTGAGGCCGTATGGAAGTAAATCCTAATTCACCATCGAATCATTCGAGCGTAGCTCCAAACGCGTTAGGAAATGTTCAACGTCCAGGTGAGTACTTGCGTCAGATTCGTATCAATCAGCAACGCGATCTGGACGATGCAGCCAATGAGCTGAATATTCCGGTAAAAACCCTGACTGCGCTTGAGCAGGATGACTACAAGTCTTTGCCTGAAGCCACTTTCATTAAGGGCTATTATCGTATCTATGCCAAGTTTCTGGGGGTAGATGCTTCTAGCATCATCCAGCGTTTTGATGAAATTTATACGAATGATACCGGCCTGTTGCCCAATCATGCCCTGAATAATTCTCCGATCAAAATTATGGGGAAACTTCCGGGTTCGAAGCGCGATCGTAACCGTAAATGGTTAAAACGCATTTTGATTGCCTTGACGGTACTGGTGATTCTGGGGGTATTGACGACGATCATACAAAACTGGTCCAGCAATAACAGCCAGAATGACAGTGAAATTGCCGCAGACCCATCTTCTCATATTGAAGTTCTAAATCTGGATAATGGCACAGCCATGATGGGCGACCAGTTAAAACTGGATTTTCAGCGTCCAACCTCGGTTCATATCGTGGATTCCACTGGAAAGGTATTGGCGACTGGCCGTCAAGCTTCCACCTTGCAGCTTAGTGGTGAGCCGCCATTTCAGATTCGTCTGGATGATGCCACTGCCGTATCACTCAGTTTAAATAATGAAAGTATTTCATTGTCTCCATATACCGTGAACGGAAAAGCAGAATTCCGTTTGTCACGTTAAGGGTGAGAGTAGGTCGAAAGAATGATTATTAATCCAATTCAGCGTCGTTCAACACGTAAAATCCGTGTGGGTTCTGTCTATGTGGGAGGGGATGCCCCTATCAGTATTCAGTCAATGACCAATACTGAAACCTGTGATGTAGATGCGACCGTTGCACAAATCCAGCGGTGTGTGGATGTGGGCGCGGATATTATGCGTGTATCTGTGCCGACCATGGAGGCCGCAATCGCCTTTGGTGAAATCCGCAAGCAGGTCAGTGTGCCTTTGGTTGCTGATATTCACTTTGACTATAAGATTGCCCTTGCGGTTGCAGACTATGGGGCGGACTGTCTGCGTATCAATCCGGGCAATATCGGTTCTGAAGCCAAAATCCGTGAAGTGGTGGCTGCTGCAAAGCATCATGATATTTCCATGCGAATCGGAGTGAATGCCGGTTCTCTGGAAAAAGATATTCAAAAGAAATATGGCGAACCGACGGGCCAGGCTCTGCTTGAATCCGCAATGCGCCATATCGACATTCTGGATCGTCTCGACTTTCAGGAATTCAAAGTTTCGGTTAAAGCCTCCAATGTCTTCTTAACCATGGATGCGTACCGTTTGCTGTCGCAGCAAATTGATAACCCGCTGCATCTGGGAGTGACTGAAGCTGGTATTTATCGTACCGGTTCAGTGAAATCCGCGATTGCCCTCGGTGGCCTGCTGATGGAAGGCATCGGTGACACTATGCGAATTTCCCTGGCGGCAGAGCCTGAAGAAGAAATTAAAATCGGTTTTGATATTTTAAAATCACTCAGTCTGCGTTCTAACGGCATTAACTTTATTGCTTGTCCAAGCTGCTCACGTCAAGAATTTAATGTGATCAAGGTCATGCAGGTTCTGGAAGAGCGTCTGGAAGATGTGCGCGTGCCAATGGATGTTTCGGTTATCGGCTGTAAGGTCAATGGTCCAGGTGAGGCCAAAGAAGCCGATATTGGTGTAGTGGGTGCAAGTCCACGCTCACTGGTGTACCGTAATGGTGAAAAAAGCCATTTAATTGACACAAATCAACTGGTTGATGAAATCGAGGCAATGGTTCGTCAACGTGTTTCCGAGCTTGAAAAAGCTAAATCTAAAGAGATTATTCGCACAGGTTTTTCTGAGTAGATCATGAGTTCAATCGTCGCAATCAAAGGTTTTAATGACATTCTCCCAGCGCAAACCCCGGCTTGGAGACGTCTTGAACAGCATCTATCAAGCTTGATGGATACGTATGGTTATCAACAAATCCGTTTGCCGATGGTTGAGCAGACCAATCTGTTCAAGCGTTCTATTGGTGATGCCACGGATATTGTTGAAAAAGAAATGTACACCTTTCTGGACAAAGGGAATCCGCCTGAGTCATTGACCTTGCGTCCTGAAGGAACAGCAGGTTGCGTCCGTGCCATGCTGGAGCATAACCTGTTGCGCGGTGCAGCACCGCGTGTATGGTACATTGGACCGATGTTCCGCTATGAAAAACCGCAAAAAGGCCGTTACCGCCAGTTTCATCAGTTTGGAGTGGAAACCTTTGGTGTGGCTACCCCAGATATAGATGCCGAACTGATCCTGATGACAGCGCGTTTATGGAAACGTATGGGGGTAGCTGACAAGGTTCAGCTGGAACTGAATACGCTGGGTGAATCGGATGAGCGGGCAGCATATCGCGCCGCACTGGTGGAATTCCTTGATGCTCATAAAGCCGATCTGGATGAAGATTCACAGCGCCGTTTAAGTACAAATCCGCTGCGTATTCTGGATTCTAAAGATGCCAAGACCCAGTCAATTCTGGAAAATGCACCAAAATTGCACGACTTTATGGGTGAAGACACGCTGGCGCATTTTAATCAGCTACAGCAGTATTTGACTGAAGCCGGTATCAGCTTTGTGATTAATCAAAAGCTGGTACGTGGTCTGGACTATTATAATAAGACAGTCTTTGAATGGACCACAACGCATTTGGGTTCACAAGGTACAGTATGTGCCGGTGGCCGTTATGATGGTCTGGTTGGTCAGTTGAAAGGCAAGGCAGACCAGTCTGTCCCAGCAGTCGGTTTTGCGATGGGTATAGAGCGTTTATTGCTTCTGCTGGAGCAAGTTGAAGACAATACGCCAACACGTGACTGTGAAGTATTTCTGGTTGCTGATCCGGCCTCCCAGGGCAAAGCGTTGGTGCTGGCTGAACAGATCCGTGATCAGCTTGAAGCCACAGGCAGTGCGATTCGCTTAAAGGTGGGCTCACAAGGCTCAATGAAATCACAAATGAAAAAGGCTGATCAGGCGGGTGCCTTATATGCAGCGATCGTCGGTGAGCGTGAGCTGGAAGCTCAAAGCTTTACAGTCAAGGAGTTGTCAACTGCCGAGCAGACGAATGTGCCATTTGCTGAATTTGTTGCATTTTTCAGTACTAAAATTTCTTCAAAATAATCGATAAAACATTAGGAAAAGGGTAATCGCATGAGCGCAATGAGTGATGATGATCAACTTGAAAGTTTGAAATCCTTTACGAAAAAGTATGGTTCTTCAATCATTACCGGGATTTTGATTGCGTTGATTGCCTTTTTCGGATGGGAATACTGGCAGAAGAAAAACCTGGCAGAAGCACAAATGCAGACTGCTAAGGTGCAGCAGTTGATGGATGACGCGCAAGCCCAGGATGGCGATGCATTTGCTAAGCTGTCTGAAACAGCGGACAAAATTGTCAAAGATGCTCCGGATTCTGCTCAGGCCATCCAGACCCAGCTGGTGATGGCAAAACTGGCTTATGATAAAGAAGACTATGCAGCCGCTGAAAAGGCCTTGCAGAAAGTTGAAAACTCGAAAGTCAAGGATGCAGGTCTGATTCAGGTGGTGAAGTTGCGTCTGGCCTATGCACAGCTGGCTCAGAAAAAATATGATGTTGCGCTTAAAACATTAGATGCAGTGACTGAACCGGCATTCAAGGCAACTGCGGATGAAGTGCGTGGTGATATTTATGTTGCCAAAAATGATATTGAAAATGCGAAAAAAGTATATCAAAGTGCATGGGATGCATTAATGGAACGCAAAGAAGAACGTCAAATTTTACAAATGAAACTTGAAAGCGTAGGCGTGCTGGTTGATGATCCTGAGATTGAACGCCCAATTATAGAAACACAAGTGGACGAAACTGAATGAATAGAACATATAAAATCACCTGTGCCTTGACAGTTTTGACCCTTGCACTTGCGGGCTGTGCGGGTAAAACCAATAAAGCCCCAGAAGTTAAACCGAATCCATTGCCTAAATTGACTCAGGCCAAAACGTTGGTTCCGGTGTTTTCGACCAATGTTTCTGCCACTGAAGCAGCAGATCCTTTGCGTCTGCGTCTGGGTGCAGACCAGGGGCTGATTTTTGCAATTGACCCTAAGGGTGAAGTGAGCGCATTTAATGGCAAGCAACGTGTCTGGCAGAAAAAAGTAGCGCAAGACTCCCTGAGTGCAGGTGTAGAAGCCGCTGACGGAATCGTGGTGGTAGGCACCAACAAAGGTAAACTCCTGGCTCTGGACCAGAAAACAGGTGAGCAAAAGTGGACTGCCCAGTTGACGGGTGCCATTTTAGCGCCATCGCTGATTCATGCGGGACGTGTCATTACGGTAAGTAATGATGGTACGGTGTATGCGCATGAAGCCACCACTGGGACACAGGTATGGACCTATAACCTGCCGAATGTACAGTTCAGCTTACGTGGTGTGGCTGCTCCTGTGCCTCTGGATGCACGTAATATCCTGATTGCCTCTGCTAATGCCTATATTTATGTCATCGACGCGATCAGTGGTGTACCAAAAATGCAGCGCCGTGTCGCTGTATCGGATGGACGTTCAGATATCCAGCGTCTGGTGGATATTGATGGTGAACCTGTGGTGGCTGGACAGTTTGTCGTGACCACCAGCTATCAGGGCCAGGTGACGGTACTGGATCTGGCCTCACAGCAGGTGGTCTGGAGTGAAGATGCCAGTAGTATTCAACGTCCGGAAGTGGTTGGAAATGGTGTATTTGTGGCACAAAGCAATGGTAAAATCAGTGCCTATGAAATTACCACCGGCCAACCGCTTTGGGAAAATGACCAGTTGTTGAATCGTCAGCTGAGTAACCCGGTGATGCTGGGGAATGAGCTGGTGGTGGGTGATCTGGAGGGTGTATTGCATCTGATCGATCCACGTAATGGACAGATTGTCGGTCGTGCCAAAACTTCAGGGGAAGTCCGTACTTTGCGTGTGATTGACAATCAACTCTATGTGTCGACACGTAAGGGTGCATTGAGCATCTGGCAGAATCGTTAATTTTACTTGCCTTATGTTAAACTAGGCGCAACCGTATTTTTTGAACCGCGGGGCGATTGAAAACTCAATGCCCCGTGTTTTATTTCGGGTATTTACCCGCTATCTTCCTATACTTTCTGATGTGCAGGCCTCTATAGACTGCCTGATATTGAATAAAGGTTAATCTATGAAACCCGTAATTGCGCTCATTGGTCGTCCGAACGTCGGAAAATCAACCCTGTTTAACCAGATTACCAAGAGCCGTGACGCATTAGTGGCAGACTTTGCCGGCCTGACCCGCGACCGTAAATATGGCGATGCCGTCTACCAGAATAAGTCATTTATTGTGGTGGATACCGGCGGTATTGGTGAAAATGAAGGGGGCATCGACTCCTACATGGCGGAGCAGTCCAAAACCGCCATTCATGAAGCTGACATGATCATTTTTGTGGTCGATGCACGTGCCGGGCTGCTGGCTTCTGATGAACAGATTGCTCGTGAATTGCGTACCCTTGGCAAAAAAGTCTTTCTTGTCGCCAACAAAGTAGATGGCGTACATGCAGAAGCTGCGCTGGTAGAGTTTTATAAGCTTGGAATGGGTGAGCCTTTACAGGTAGCCGCCAGCCATGGCCGCGGCGTGCAGCAGATGTTAGAAGATGTGCTTGCGGATGTGCCTGAAGATGAAAACCCGGAAGAACATGACAAAAATACCGGGCTGCGTCTGGCGATTATCGGCCGTCCAAATGTGGGTAAATCTACACTGGTAAACCGCCTGCTGGGTGAAGAACGTGTGGTTGCATTTGACCAGCCGGGAACCACCCGTGACTCGATCTATATTCCTTTTGAGCGTGACGGCCGTCAGTACACCCTGATTGATACCGCCGGGGTACGCCGTAAAGGTAAAGTGGATGAAATGATCGAGAAATTCTCCATCGTGAAAACTTTGCAGGCGATGAAAGATGCGCATGTGGTGGTGATTGTGGTGGATGCGCGTGACGGGATTGTGGAGCAGGATCTGCACCTGATCGGTTATGCGCTGGAGGCTGGCCGCGCCATGGTAATTGCGATCAACAAATGGGACAACATGTCTGAATATGATCGCAAGCAATGTAAGCTGGATGTCGAGCGCCGCTTTGACTTTATCCCTTGGGCGAAAATTCACCTGATTTCGGCCCTGCATGGTACTGGTGTGGGTGAGATGTATCCTTCGATTCACCGTGCCTATGATTCTTCTCATCTGAAAGTATCACCGGCCAAACTGACCCAAATCCTGAATGATGCAACCGATGCGCATCAGCCGCCAACGGTACAGGGCCGCCGAATCAAGATGCGTTATGCGCACATGGGCGGACAAAACCCGCCAACGATCGTGATTCACGGTAACAAGGTGGATAAAACGCCTGCGGATTACCGTCGTTATCTGGAAAACGTCTTCCGTAAAGTGTACAAACTTGAAGGGACACCAGTAAAAATCGAATTTAAAACCTCGGAAAACCCGTTTGAAGGTCGTAAGTCACAGATAGACGAACGTACTGCTGCGCGCCGCCGTCGTTATGTACAGAAATTCAAGAAAGCAGAGAAGAAATTTAAACGTGGTTAATCGCCATATTTAAATGTAAAAAGCCTGCGAAAGCAGGCTTTTTTATTTGTTCCTGTTTTAGATTGAACATTTTTTTGCTTTTTGATAAATACGGATATTTTCAAGATTAGCTAAAGCTACGTCAGCATCGGCTTGAGAGGCAGCAATATTATTTTGATTGTTATTGCCAGTAAAAGCATTGGTGATTTCAGTTGCGCGTGCAACTGTTTGAGACTGGCCTGCAAACGCAGAGAGTGCACCACTTGCAATACCTGCCAATTTAGAAACAGGATTATTAGCTTGATTGAGGGCATGTTGACTTGCTTCTAAGCTGCGTTCAAAACTGCGCGCTTCTACCGCCAAATCGGTACAATCTAAACCTTTTAAGTATGTGGTTGAGTAGACACCGTTATTTTGATTTGAAGCATGATTATAATTAGAAGCATAAGCACGGTCTGCACGTGCAACAGCAGTATTCGCCTGCAAACGGCTGCGCTCCATATTGGCTTCAGCCTGATCCATGATTGCGCCGTTTCTAGCTCCCATAACTGCTGTAGCAGCTTCTAACCAAGAGCTAGCTTGGGTTGAAAATGATAGTGTAATAATTGCAGTGCTAAGTATGATTCGCTTAAACATATGACCCTCTGTTTTTCTATGTATAAAATTGTAGCTGAATTGTAACGGGTTTTTATGCGATTAAAAATAGCTTTAAAGCTCATGTGTTATTTTAATTAATCACTACATTTTATTGTTTTACTTAAGTTTTATTAAAGTATATTTTCGGGTATTCCTGACTCTTGGTCAGAGAGGCAATTAGTTTGATTTATACTTTAAGCTCTAAATGCAACATTTTTATAAGGGCAACTATTTTTGAAGTCTATTATTCATATTAATTGGATCGCACTGGCACCAAGACTTAGACATTTACAGGGCCTGGATCGTAAAAACTATATTCAGCAGCGTAAACAATGGATTTATGGCTATCGTAACCAGTTGCTCTCCACACAGTTGGGTTGCGTGATTGATCAGCAGGATTTCAGCCTGGCCGAATACGGCAAACCTTATCTCCATACTCATCCAGATTTCAGCTTTAATCATAGTCATAGCCGAAATTTCTATGCTCTGGCAACCAGTCATCAGGTTCAGAACTTAGGGGTTGATATTGAAGATCTCGACCGAAAGGTTCGTTTCGAAGCCTTGGCACAACACGCTTTTCATCCTGAAGAACTCAGGCAATGGCAGGAGCTGAATTATGATCCAGAGTACTGGTTCAAGGTCTGGACCACGAAAGAAGCTGTCTTGAAGGCTTCAGGATTGGGGATTCGGATAAATTTAAATGAGTTGAATACCCAAGTCTATCCGGAGCAAAATGGTGGGCGCTGCGAACATCCAGATATAGGAATGTATGCTTATCAAAATTATGTTCTCGTGGGCTGCATGCTTAGCGTGGCTTGGCAAAGTGAGCAGTCATGCAAGGGTTTTAAATTTCCAGTTATTCAGATTCATCCAGGTGTCTAAAAGCATATTCACTATTTTTTTATTTTTTGGCAAGCCATAGATTACTGATCCGGTTGACGAACTGGGGACTTATTTGGGAGAGATGGAACAAGAACCGGCTTTTAAACCCGACGGGATGGTGGGTTACTTGCCAGATGGAATCTTTGAGCTGCGCGAGTTTAAGAATATCCTGCGCCACATCTTCTGCTTTCAAATGCACGCCTATTTTTTTGATGCTTTCCGCCTGCATATCTTTGACCATCGCGGTACTTACGAAAAGTGGCATCACATCCAAGACTCGAATCCCATAAGGTTGCCATTCAATATCCAGGCTTTCAGTCAGGCCGCGTACTGCAAACTTGCTGGTCGCATATGAAGCCAAATCAGCCTGACCATAAATCGCAGATGCTGAGGATAAATTGATGATCCGGGCGAAAGAGGACTGTTTTAAATAGGGAAAAGCGGCATGACAGCCATTGAGAGTGCCTTTGATATTAATATCCAAGGTTCGATGATGTGATGGAATGGGGGTATTTTCAAAAGGACCTGAATATAAAATACCGGCATTATTGACCAGGATATTAATCTCACCGGCCCAGGCTGCGAACTCACTCAAAGCTGCTTCCCAGCCAGCATAATCTGTTACATCAATAAAGCCGGCCTTGGCATGTTCACCGAGTTGCTGGGCCAGTTGTTCTGCCTGCTCCACGTTAATGTCATAAATACCGACTTTGTAGCCGTGCTGGTAAAACAGGGCAGCTGTCGCGGCACCAATTCCTTGTGCAGCACCACTAATCAATATACTGTGCATGTGCTTGATCTCCTTATTGTCTTTTTTTTTGAGCATAGCAAGAAATAGGCAGAATAAAGCGGCTATTTGGTAAAGATGAGGTGTTAAAAAGTGGAACAATTACTCCAGATCATGCGTGAGTTACGTGAAAAATGCCCCTGGGATCAGCAACAGACTCCCGAATCTCTAACCCGATATGCGATAGAAGAAGCGTATGAAGTAGAGGCAGCGGTACGTTCTGCTAATGTTGAAGATGTGCGGGATGAACTTGGAGATCTGCTGTTACAGGTGGTATTTCAGGCGCAAATGTACAGCGAGCAGGGTGCTTTCGATTTTCAGGACGTGGTGCAGGCGATTAGCGATAAACTGATTCGTCGTCATCCGCATGTGTTTCAGGCCGAGCAGTTTGCACAGCTGAGCCCTGAAGATGTGTCAGTATTATGGAAGAAAATTAAGCAGATAGAAAAGCAGGGCAAACCCCGTTCACGCCTGGATCAAGTCAAGCATGCGCCAGCATTGCAGCAGGCCGATGAGATTCAGCGGAATGTAGCCAAAATTGGTTTTGATTTTCCTGATGTGGCAGGTGCGTATGGCAAGCTGGAAGAAGAATTAAGCGAACTCAAGCAGGCCATAGCTGCACAGAATTCCGATGAAATACAGGAAGAATTTGGCGACTGCTTATTCTCATTGGTGAATATCGGCCGTAAACTTGGAGTTTCAAGCGAAATGGCATTATTGGGAACGATCCATAAGTTCCGGACTCGCTTTGCCTTGATGGAAGATCAGGCCGACAAACAACAATTAAACCTGGAAAGTCTGTCACTGGCTGAGTTGGATCAGCTCTGGGAACAGGCCAAATTAGAATTAAAAAAAAGGGCTGCTCATGAACACCTTACAACCTCGAACAGGTCTGACATGGATTAATTTTCTTCTGCTCGGTTGCTGGCTTGGTTATCTGTCAATTGCGACTACTGCTCAAGCAGCGGGAACAAATGGAACAAATTATACGGAATGGAAAACCCGGCAGCAGCAACAGGATGCGCGTCTACAACAGAAAGTAGCGATCTCTCCTGCTTCTGAAAGTAATTACTATCTGGCCAAGCCTGCTTTATCAGTCACTTCGGTTGCCGATAAAATTAGCCTGAATAGAGCAAATGTGGAGCAGTTACAGCAGTTGCATGGGATTGGACAGAAGAAAGCGCAAGCGATTGTTGAGTATCGGCAGAAAAACGGTAAATTTAAAACGATTGAAGATATTCAGCTGGTCAAGGGAATCGGGCCAGCTTTATTTGCCAAAAACAAGGCTAGACTGGGGCTGTAAGCAGACTGAAGAGACGATGAATTGCCAATCAATCTGAATGCTAAGAATGAGATAATCAAATTGCCCTTTAGCGGTGTAAGCGATATGATTAGCGTCATCTTAAAAATTTACGTTCAGACGTAGGAGACAGCGTCTTTTGCAAACTTTGCACGCGTCAAAATGTGGTTTATCAACCGCTCAATTACCTTCTTATATTCTCGATGTGATTGATGCCCTAACCAAGGCAGGCTATGAAGCTTATATTGTAGGGGGTGGTGTCCGGGATCTGATGCTGGGTTTAAACCCCAAAGATTTCGATGCTGTCACCAATGCCACACCCGCTCAGGTCAAAGAGGTATTCGGACGGCGTTGTCGGATTATCGGACGACGTTTCGAGCTGGCGCATGTCTATTCCGGCCGTGAACTGGTGGAAGTAGCGACCTTTCGTGCGCCGCCTAAAAAAGCAGTTACCTCTGCTGCGGGCATGATCCTGCGTGACAATAACTGGGGCACCATCGAACAGGATTTTGCCCGCCGTGATTTTTCTATTAATGCACTGTATTACCAGCCGCGCAAAGCAATTGTGCTGGACTTCTGTCATGCAGTAGAGGACATCAAAAGTAAAACCTTGCGTTTGCTCGGTGATCCGACATTAAGATTTGAGGAAGATCCGGTCAGGATGCTGCGCACTTTACGTTTTGCAGCCAAACTGAATTTCAATATTGATGAGGCCATTCTGGATATTTTTACGCCGGAAATGACCCAGCTGTTACGTGACGTTTCTCCGCACCGTCTATATGACGAGTCACAGAAACTCTTTACTATGGGGCATTTGAACCGGGTATTGCCGATGCTGATTGATTTTGGTATCTGGCGTCAGTTATTTGCTGATATCCAGCCTGATATTACGCCGTTTATTGAGCGTGCAGCAAAAAATACAGATCAGCGTATTTCAATTGGTAAAACCATCAATCCCGCTTTCTTTTATGCGGTATTGCTATGGCAGCCATTTTTAGAGCGCTGTGAGTTTTATCTTTCCCGCGGTGTGGTGGCAGCTGAAGCACGTGCCCAAGCGGGGCTGGATGTACTGAAGCGTCAGGCCACGCGCACGGTCATTCCACGTTTTGCTGAAACCTTTATTCGTGAAGTCTGGGAAATGCAAACCCGTCTGCTGAATCCAAAACCACAGCAAATTGATGCTTTGTCAGGACATGCGCGTTTCCGTGCCGGCTTTGACTTCCTGCTGCTACGTGAAAAATCGGGCGATGCAACGGCACAAGGGATGGGCACCTGGTGGGATGAATACCAGCAAATGAATGGTGATGAAAAAGAGCGCGCCATTGCCCAATATAACCGTCAGCGTGCCAGAAACCGTCGTAAGGTTTCTCAGGAAGAGCATCTGGAGCAGCGTCTAGTGGCTCAGGAAATGACTGAAATCGAACCGTTGGTGAATGAGCCGGAGCCGCGCAACCGTCGTGTACGTAAAGCCAAATATGAGGCCGAGCGTAAATCCGTTTCCCAGCTAACTGCCAGTGGCGAAATTGGTGCAGATCACCCGATTACCAAACGTAAACGTGTACAGCGTGACTTAAGCCAGGTTATTTTTGGGCCAACACAATGACAGTCAGCTATATCGGTTTGGGAAGCAACCTTGGCGATTCACGCCAGATTTTAGCAGAAGCCGTATACAAGCTGGCCAGCCTGGGGGCGGTCAAAGCGTCGCATTTATATCAAAGCCCGCCCATGGGTCCACAGGACCAGCCGAACTATTACAATGCTGTGGTGCAACTGGTCACAGACCTTGCAGCGCTGGACTTGCTGGATCAGCTGCAGGCCTTTGAGCAGGAAGCAGGCCGGGTGCGTTTACGACACTGGGGCGAGCGTACGCTGGATCTGGACTTGCTGATTTATGGCGATGAACAGATTCAGCATGAGCGTTTGATTGTGCCGCATGTGGGAGTGCTGGAGCGCGACTTCGTGCTGCTGCCTCTGCTGGATATTGATCCTGAATTACAGCTCAATGGACATATATTAAAAGACCTTGACATCGTTAAGCACTCAGCCTTGACGGTCTTCGATCGCACCAACTGGGCAAATATTTAATTTTGAAATAATTGGCAGTTCGAGAGAACTTCAAAAATAGAGGAGTATCTTCATGATCAGTCTCAGTGATTTAAGACGATATAAGGCTGAAGGACGTAAATTTTCTTGCCTGACTTGTTATGATGCAAGTATGGCTAAAGCCATGGAAATTGCCGCAGTCGACAGTATTCTGATTGGTGATTCCTTAGGTATGTCCATTCAGGGTCGCGACTCAACACTGCCTGTGACTGTAGAAGATATGGCCTATCATACGGCAGCGGTACGCCGTGGCAATCAGCATGCTTTGATTATGACCGATCTGCCATTTATGAGTTATGCCACTTTAAATGATGCCTTGCAAAGCTCGAAAACTGTAATGCAGGCTGGTGCGCAAATGGTCAAGATGGAAGGTGGCGCATGGCTGTCGGAAACGGTTCAGGTATTGACCCGTAACGGTATTCCGGTGTGTGTCCACCTGGGCTTAACACCGCAGTCGGTGCATGTCTTTGGCGGTTATAAATTACAGGCACGTACCCGTGCAGCCGCAGATCAGTTAATTGCAGATTGCAAGGCGGTGGTTGAGGCGGGTGCTGCACTACTTTTACTGGAGTGTGTACCTGCGCAACTGGGTCAGGAAATTACTGAGCTGTTCCCGCATGTTCCGGTCATTGGAATCGGGGCAGGGTCAGCGACCGATGGCCAGGTACTGGTGGTACAGGATATGCTGGGCTTGACCTTTGGTCATACTGCAAAATTTGTACGTAACTTTATGCAAGAGCAATCGGGTGCAACTGCCATTCTGGATGCATTCAAAGCCTATCATGCGGCAGTATTGGATGGCTCATTCCCGGCACCTGAACAAACATTCCAAGTCGAGTTGTAACATGAAAACAGAAACAACCATCCAAGGTTTATCAGCTTCACTGAATCCTGCACGTTCGGCACGTAAAATGATTGGCTTTGTACCGACCATGGGTAATCTGCATCAGGGGCATCTGAATCTGGTACGTGAAGCACGTAAGCTATGTGATGTCGTTGTGGTCAGTGTTTTCGTTAATCCGATCCAGTTCGGACCGAATGAAGACTTTGATAGCTATCCACGTACCCTGGAGCAGGATCAGCAGCTCCTGGCGGAAGCCGGTTGTGACATCGTATTTGCTCCAAGCGTGGAGCAGATGTATGGTAACAAGCCACGGTTGACCAATATCAGTGTAGCTGAGATCACCAATGACCTGTGCGGTTTGCAACGTCCAGGCCACTTTGATGGTGTTGCTGTTGTCGTGACAAAATTGTTTAATATTGTTCAGCCAAACTATGCGTTCTTTGGGCAAAAAGATTATCAGCAACTGGCTGTGATCCGTCAGTTTGTCCAGGATCTGAATATTCCTCTGGAAGTGATTGGTGTACCGATTGCACGGGCGGAAGATGGTTTGGCACTCAGTTCACGAAATGGATATTTAAGTGAGCAGGAGCGTGCAACTGCACCGGTGATTTTCCAGAGTCTGCAAGCCGCTGAGCAGCAGTTACATGCTGGCCAAACGCTGGAACAAGTATTGAGAGGCATTCGTGAAACGCTGACCGATGCCGGACTTGTAGTCGACTATGTGGAAGCACGTAGCCTGGAGCTACAGAAAATTCAGACGTTTAATCAAGATGTGGTGATATTGGTGGCAGTAAAACTCGGTACCACACGTTTGATCGATAACTTGCAGGTCAAGTACGCAGTTGGCTAGGATGAAAGGATGGTAGGGCATGAAGCGCATTTTAATTGTCACGGGGCAATCTGGTTCAGGTAAGTCATCTGCTTTGCAGGTACTGGAAGATCTGGGTTATTACTGTATTGATAACTTGCCTTTGGCCTTACTTCCTGAGATTGTAGCAAAACTGGACAATGACAATAATCTGGAATTGCTGGCACTCGGGGTCGATGTGCGCAGTACCCGGGCGGATCTGGAAGAGTTTAATCATGTGTTTGAGCAGCTACAGCAGCATGGCTCGGTCGATATCATCTATTTGACCACACAGGATCAGGAGTTGATCGCCCGCTTTAGTGCTTCACGTCGTCCACATCCTCTGGCTGCACGTTTTAAAAGCCTGAATCAGTGCATACAGGAAGAAAAAATCCTGCTGATGCCGATTCAGCTGCGCTCTACCGTGCACATTGATACCACCGATAAAAGTGTGCATGACCTGAAGCATACGTTATTGTCCCGACTGGGACAGACCGATCAGCTGATTTTGATCTTACAATCCTTTGGTTATAAGCACGGGATTCCTCTGGATGCCGATTATGTCTTCGATGTACGGCATTTGCCTAATCCACACTGGGAAATTGAACTTCGCAAGTTTTCAGGCCTGGATCAGCCGGTGCAGGAGTTTTTGCAAAAAAGCGCTCAAGTCGAAGATATGTTTCAGGATATTTATCATTTTCTGGACAAGTGGCTGCCGACCTTTGCTGAAGGACATCGTCATTATATAACGGTGTCTATTGGTTGTACCGGCGGGCAGCATCGCTCTGTTTATATTGTGGATAGACTAAAAAAAGCGCTTGAGGCAAAATGGTCTATTCAAGTCCTCCACCGAGAAATGAAGCACTGGTCATGATTGATACGACTGTTGACGTGATTAATAAACTGGGTTTACATGCGCGTGCATCTGGTAAACTGATTGAAGTAACGACCAAGTTTCGTTCCAGTATCCAGATTGGAAAGGCGAACAAACTGGTAGATGCGAAAAATATCATGTCCCTGTTGATGCTCGGTGCAGGCAAGGGAACCACTTTACGCTTGGTGATTGAAGGCGCAGATGAGGACATGGCCTTATCTGAAATTCAGGCACTTTTTGCAGCAAAATTTTATGAGGCAGATTAATCGTGGCACGTCGACCGCACAGTTTTACTGAAGAAGACTTTGAATCTTTAGAAGGACGTGCAAGTAAAACTGAACAGAAAAAAGCCGTCCAGCGGATGGCTGCTTTGGGCGCACAGCTGGCTGAGCTCAGTGTAAAGCAGATCAAAAATCTGCCTGTAGAAGAGCGTCTGATTGATGCTTTGCTGGATGTACAGAGCATCGGCTCCAATGAGGCACGCCGTCGCCAGTTTCAACGGATTGGCAAACTGCTGCGGAATGAAGATGAAAGCATAATTTTGTCTTATTTAACCCCAAAACAGGGTTTAAAGAAGACTGCTCAGCTGCAACGCTGGGTCGAACGCATGATCAAAGATGGTGATCCGGTCATTAATGACTTTAGCAAAACTTATAATGCAGCAGAGCGTCATACCATTCGCCAGCATGTTTTGCGGATTCACCGCGATTTGAAAGCTCAGGCTGATGAAGCGACTCTAGCCGAGTCCAAGCAGAAGCTATTCAACTATGTGCAGCAGGTGGCATTGATCTCGGATAACTAGTTTCTTATCAAAAAGCGGCTTTAGTAGCCGCTTTTTTTTTATGGTTAAAACTTGTTTCCAATTTTTAGAAGCTAACGCTAGATTTCGGTTAATTGTAAACTAATGTAGTTTTTGTAGTAGAAACGTGGATTATCTTATTGCCTAAGTTGCTTTCTTCTGGAGGTTTTCGGGAGCATTATTTAAGTATTATTAAATAAAAAGAAAGGCTTTCGTTGTTATAAATTCAACCTGTTACTCAATTTTTGAGCTCTAAATAACAGGATTTAGAGGGGTGAAATATCATTCATTTCTTTGACCAGTTGTTAAAATACTCTTATTTACTGTAGTTCATCAATATGGAGGAAATATAGAGAAAAGATGAACTTATTAAGGTAATTAATATTGTCTTCACTATATTGTATATAAAGTTATACTTACTTAAAGCTCTTCTTAATATTCGTAGGTCGCTGTTTTAACAAAGAAATGTATCTCAATAGAAATTAATTAACAATTTCTTTGCTTATGATGGAAGTTTTTCTACTTTAGAAAGTATAGAATCTTTGTTATTGCTTGTATAAATTTGGTCTATCGTATTAATTTTTCCACTAACTATCATAAATAGAGGCAGACATGGAACTAAAACTGCTAGAGGTCGGACAGAATACGGAGCAATTAAGCTCGTGCCGTATATCTCTCATTTTAGGTGTCTATACCTCCAATAACTTATTAGATACCTTTTGTAAGATTTCCCGAAGGATTTTAGGCGTTAAAACCAGTATTCTAGGCTTTCATGGTGAGCCCTATATCTGGTACAGCTGTGCACAGGGTTTTCGTGCCCTGCACGCACTTCAGGATCAAGAGCTACCCTTTAAAGAAGCAGATGTGGTGACCCAGTTGCATCCTGATTACGCCGAGATTTCCCAGTATGTTGAAAATCTTGGAGTCGCTCATCAGCGCTTGGTGGCTTTTAATCTTAAAGAAGCTGCCAATTCCTCTTTAGGGCAAGTGGTTTTCTTTGATGATGAAGCTGCGCCTTTCGATCCTGAAGACGTGGCCACGGTCAAACAGTTGGCAGAGAGTCTGGTGGGCCGGATTCGCCTGAGTGCAGAATATGATGAGTTGAAAGAGTTGCATGAACAGCAATGTGCGTTGAATTTCAGTAAGACCAAATTCTTTCAGATTATCGCCCATGACCTGCGAGCGCCATTCCATGGCTTGCTGGGCTTTTCAGAAGTCCTGTCGCAAGAGCGCGATACTCTGGATGAGGCCAGTGCACAGAATATTGCTGACTATTTATATGACACGGCTCAATCGACCTATAATCTGCTTGAAAGCCTATTAACCTGGGCGATGGCTGAGGGTGGACGCTTTGTTTATCATCCAATTAATTATGAGCTGAAGCAGTCCAGTAAAATTGTCTGTGACGTGCTGAAGAGCCTGGCTTTGAAAAAGAATATCGAGCTTATCGATAATATTCCGGAAAGTATCAAAGTCCATGCCGACATTAATATGATCACCTCGGTATTACAGAACCTGGTATCCAATGCCCTTAAATTTACTCCGGTAAATCAAGGGGGGCAGGTGATTCTGGATGCTGAGATGGAGGGTGAGCAAGTCAAGATTACGGTTCAGGATACAGGTCTGGGTATGACTGATGAGCAGATACAAAATCTGTTCAAGCCGAATTTGGTTGTCACGGTCAAGGGAACGAGCGAAGAGAAAGGTGCCGGTCTGGGATTGGTGCTGTGTAAACGTTTTATTGACCTGAATCAGGGGCAGATCAGAGTAGAGTCAAGAGAAGGTCACGGCACCACTTTTACTGTACATTTGCCGAAAGTGATTAATGAACACCAGGCTTTGGTGATTGAAGACCGGCAGTTAGAAAAATCCTGAAAATAGGTCAGTTTCCGCCTAAAACATTCCCCCTGAGATCGAACTCCTGCTATAACTAAGCAAAAAGTTTCAGGGGAAGAATGGAGCGATGAACGCCGTCCAGTTGCAGAAAACCTTAAGAGCCAGCCAATATGCTGAGCAGGTACTTGCCAAGCATCAGGCCAGCTTAGAGCAGGATTATGCGGTTGATCAGTTTCAGGGTTTCCTGAGTAGAACCGAGATTGATCACTTGATTCAGGTTGCTGTCGGGCAAATACATGATGAAGCTGAATGGATGCGCGCCTTGCGTCTGCTCCGTGCTCGCTTGATGTTCCGCTGGATCTGGCAGGATGCCAATCAACTCACCCATGTCGTTCAGCTCACCCGCGAACTCTCCGATTTTGCTGATGCTGCCATTTGTGTCGCCAAAGATTTTGCACGTATTTCGCTGGTTGCCAAATATGGTGAACCGATCGGGTATAACGGCAAGGTGCAGGACCTGATTGTCATCGCCATGGGGAAATTGGGGGCACAAGAACTTAATCTTTCTAGTGATATTGATCTGGTTTTCGCCTTTGATGAACAGGGTGAAAGCAATGGGCGTAAATGCATTGATGTGCAGCAATTTTGTATTCTGTGGGGGCAAAAACTTATTCATCTGCTGGACCAGATTACAGCCGATGGTTTTGTCTTTCGGGTGGATATGCGCCTGCGTCCCTGGGGGGAGGGTTCTGCATTGGCCATTAGTCATGTCGCCTTGGAAAAATACCTGAGTCAGCATGGCCGTGAATGGGAGCGTTATGCCTGGATTAAAGCACGTATTGTCAATCCGAGTCCGGAAGGTGATGAACTGCTGGACATGACCCGTCCTTTTGTGTTCCGTAAATACGTCGATTACAGCGCATTTGAAGCCATGCGTGAAATGAAAGCCATGATCGAGCGTGAAGTACAGCGCCGGAATATTGAAGATGATATCAAGCTCGGTGCCGGTGGTATTCGCGAAGTCGAATTTATTGTGCAGGTATTTCAGTTGATTTATGGCGGCGCCAAACTGGAACTGCAAGACCGTCAGTGCCTGGTAAACCTAAACCATCTGGATGATGCGGAGTTGCTGGATGAGCAGGCAGTGGCTGATCTGGAAGATGCCTATCTGTTCCTGCGTCGGGTGGAGCACGCCATTCAAGCCTTGAATGACCAGCAAACCCAGTGTCTGCCGGTTGAGCCGGATTTGCGCCAGCGTTTGGTCGATACCTTGGGTTTTGCAGACTGGTCTGAATTTATGCATGTTCTGGATCAGAAACGTGCCAAGGTCACCTATCAGTTTGAGCATCTGATTAAGGAAACCGGGCCAGATCCTGAAATCAAAAGTTTTGCCCAACTCGAACAGCGACTTGATGAAGTATTGGATGACTCCGCCAAAAATTTGGTGCATGAATTCTGGTATGGACATGCCTTAAAAAAATTACCTGCCAAGGCCACTCAGCGTCTTAAAACCTTTTGGCCTTATCTGATCGAAGCGATTCTGAAATCAGATAAACCGAAAACTGCATTGGTCCGGCTGATGCCGCTGGTCGAATCTGTGATGCGTCGTACCGTCTATCTGGTGATGCTCATCGAGAGTAAAGGCGCTTTACAGCGACTGGTTAAAATGGCAACGGTCAGTCCGTGGATTTGTGAAGAACTTACCCATTATCCGGTCTTGCTGGATGAGTTTCTATCTATGGATTTTGAACTGCCTAAACGTCAAGATCTGGAGGATTCTTTACGCCAGCAATTGCTGCGTATTGAATTGGACCAGATTGAAGACCAGATGCGTGTACTGCGCCTGTTTAAAAAATCCAATGTACTAGCGGTGGCCGCCAGTGATGTATTGGCGGAAAGTCCACTGATGAAAGTCTCCGATGCCCTCACGGATATTGCGGAAGTATCGGTGAATGCTGCCTTACAGCTGGCCTATCAGATTACCGTGAAAAAACATGGTTTCCCGCTAGATGCGGAAGGCCAGCGTTGTACCTTAGATCATATGGCTTTTACCGTGATTGGTTATGGTAAGGTCGGCGGGATTGAACTCGGTTATGGCTCGGATCTGGATCTGGTGTTTATTCACTATATGGATGAACAGGCTGATACCAACGGGCTAAAACCAATCAGTGGTTTTAAATTTGCGATGCGTGTAGCGCAAAAGTTTATGTCATTGATGACGACACAGACCTTGGATGGCCGCGTCTATGAAGTCGATACCCGTTTACGTCCATCTGGCGAAGCAGGCCTGCTGGTCACCAGCCTGAAAGCCTTTGAGCATTATCAGCTGAAAAGTGCCTGGTTGTGGGAACATCAGGCGCTGGTGCGTGCGCGCAGTATTGCCGGTGAGCGTTGCCTTCGGGACAAGTTTGAGCAGCTACGCTGCCGGATTCTGACCCAGCCGCGTGAACAGGCACATGTACGTGCCGAAGTACTGAAGATGCGCCAGAAAATGAAAGACCATCTCGGTTCATCCAACGAGCAAAAAAAAGATGGAATTTTTCATTTAAAACAAGATGCAGGTGGTATCGTTGATATCGAATTTATGGCACAGTATGCAGTATTGGCTTGGAGTGGGACGAATAAAGATCTCGCCCATTACTCCGACAATGTAAGAATCCTTGAGGATGCCGCAAAGACAGGTTGCTTATCCAGCAACGATGCGACTGCTCTGATTCAAGCTTATCTCCGTGAACGCGCAGAGAGCCACCGCTTAGCCCTTGCAAATCAATCCATGCAAGTATCTGCAAGCGACTGGCACGATACCCGAATGACCGTTTGCAAGTTATGGCAAAGACTGATTGATCCAGCTGCAGCATTTGCGCTGGAGAGTGAATAATTGTGAAAAATTGGAGTTTGTGGCATGAATTTGGCTGATCGTGATGGTTTTATTTGGCAAGATGGACAACTGGTTGACTGGCGTGAGGCAAAAACTCACGTATTAACACATACCCTACATTACAGTATGGGGGTGTTTGAAGGTGTCCGTGCTTATGAAACCCCGAATGGAACGGCTATTTTCCGTCTAAAAGAACACACCAAACGTTTATTGAATTCTGCCAAAATCTATCAAATGAAAGTTCCATTTGATCAGGCAGCATTAGAACAAGCTCAAATTGATGTTGTTCGTGAAAATAAATTAGCATCTTGCTATTTACGTCCAATTATTTTTATTGGCTCTGAAAAGCTGGGTATTGCGGCAACAGACAATACTATTCATGCTGTGGTTGCAGCGTGGAGCTGGGGTGCTTATCTGGGCGAAGAGGCGATGGCGAAGGGGATTCGTGTGAAAACTTCTTCATTTACTCACCATCATCCAAACGTGACCATGTGTAAGGCGAAAGCTTCTGGTAACTATACCCTGTCTATCCTGGCTCATCAGGAAGTTGCACATTCGGGTTATGACGAAGCAATGCTGCTTGATCCACAAGGTTATGTATGCCAAGGTTCAGGCGAAAACGTCTTCCTGGTACGTGATGGCGTCATCCATACGCCTGATATTGCCGGTGGTGCACTGGATGGGATTACCCGTCAAACCATTATTACTATTGCCAAGGATCTGGGTTATGAAGTGGTAGAGCGCCGTATTACCCGGGATGAGTTCTATATTGCTGATGAAGCATTCTTTACCGGTACTGCGGCTGAAGTAACACCAATCCGTGAATATGATGACCGTCAAATTGGTGAAGGTGTCCGTGGTCCGATTACCACTCAAATCCAGAAAGCCTATTTTGATGCAGTTCAGGGCAGAGATCCTAAATATGCACACTGGTTAACTTATGTGAAATAAGATACTCAGTAATAAAAAAGGACTCATTCGAGTCCTTTTTTATTACTTGAAGAATTTATTAAATCTGATAAAAATCCCGATACCAGTCCACAAATTGCTTCACCCCATCGTCAACAGAAACAGAAGGTTTGTAACCTACACTTTGTTCAAGAGCAGAACTGTCGGCTAAAGTATCAGGCACATCCCCTTCCTGTAAGGGAAGCATTTCGATTAGGGCTTTTTTGCCAACAGAGTTTTCAATAGCTCGTATAAAGTCAATTAATTGTACGGGTGTACTATTGCCAATATTAAAAATCCGGAATGGTGCATTACTGGTTGATGGATCTGGATGATTGCTATCCCAAGTTAGGTTAGGCTCAGCAATTTGGTCACTGGAACGGATTACACCCTCAGCAATATCCTCGACAAAAGTAAAGTCACGGGTATGGTTGCCGTGGTTAAAGACTTGAATCGATTTGCCTTCTATAATGTTTTTGGTAAATTTAAAAGGTGCCATATCTGGGCGCCCCCAAGGACCATAGACAGTAAAGAAGCGTAAGCCTGTAGTTGGCAGTTTGAATAAATGGCTATAACTATGAGCCATCAACTCATTGGCGCGTTTGGTTGCTGCATAGAACTGAATGGGATGATTCACGCCCTGCTCTTCACTAAACGGCATTGTGGTGTTGGCCCCGTAAACACTACTTGTGCTCGCATAGGTCAGATGGGGTGTCTTGGCATAGCGGCAGGCTTCAATAATATGGGTAAAACCGACAATATTACTTTCGACATAACTCATCGGATTTTCAAGAGAATAACGCACACCTGCCTGTGCAGCCAGATGAATCACCCGGTCAAACTGGTGTTCCTGAAAACATCGATCCACTGCTGTCTTGTCTGCTAAATTGGCATGAATGAAATTAAACTGCCCTGTACTTTGCTCAGCTGTTGTAACCAAGTGGTCTACACGGGCCTGTTTTAAAGCAGGATCATAGTAGTCATTCATATTATCGAAACCGACTACATCATCACCACGTTCAAGCAGTTTTTTGGAGACGTGAAAGCCGATAAAACCCGCTGCTCCAGTTACAAGGACTTTCATTCATCACCTCCAAAAATATCACGGGTATACACTTTTTCTTCAACATCACTGAGATCTGCTGAGCGACGGTTAGCAATGATGACATTTGCTTGTTGTTTAAAAGTATTGAGATCGGTCACTACTTTAGATTTAAAAAACTCAGTTTCTTTTAGGCTGGGTTCATAAATAATGATTTCAATGCCTTTGGCTTTCAGTCGTTTCATCACACCTTGAATGGCTGAAGCACGGAAATTATCTGAACCACTTTTCATAACCAAACGATAGATACCCACTACAGATGGGTTTTTGGCAAGAATTGAATCGGCAATAAAATCTTTACGCGTACGGTTAGAGTCGACAATTGCCTGAATCAGATTGCTTGGAACCTGATGATAATTGGCCAGTAGTTGCTTGGTATCTTTTGGTAGACAGTAGCCACCATAACCAAAAGAGGGATTGTTATAATGATTGCCAATACGTTGATCTAAACATACCCCTTCAATAATCTGGCGGGTATCAAGATCAAAGGTTTGTGCATAGGTATCCAGTTCATTAAAATAAGCAACACGCATCGCCAAGTAAGTATTGGCAAATAACTTGATCGCTTCGGCTTCGGTAGAATCAGTAAACAGGATTGGGCTGTCTTTTTTAATAGCGCCTTCAATCAGCATGTCAGCAAATAACTCAGCACGTTCTGATTTTTCTCCGACAATAATCCGTGAGGGATATAGATTGTCATGCAGTGCTTTGCCTTCACGTAAAAATTCTGGAGAGAAGATAATATTGTCGGTATCAAACTTTTCTTTTACTGCTTTGGTAAAACCGACCGGCACGGTAGATTTGATAATCATCACGGCTTGAGGATTAATCTTAATTACATCACCAATGATACTTTCAACACTTTGAGTATTGAAGTAATTAGTCTTGGTATCGTAATCCGTCGGTGTGGCAATAATGACAAAGTCGGCATGCTGATAAGCTTCAGCTTTGTCGGTGGTTGCACGGAAATTGAGTTGCTTTTCTATCAAGAATTTAGAAATATCTTCATCCTGAATTGGAGAGATTTTTTGGTTTAACATCTCGACTTTGCTGTCAATAATATCCAATGCAATAACTTCATGATGTTGTGAGAAGATCATGGCATTGGAAAGGCCGACGTAACCGGTACCTGCAACTGCTATTTTCATATCAACCTGGTTTGTATTCTTTATTTAAGGAGCTTATCTATAACCTGATAAAGGTTGGCGAAAGCGATATTGCATCATATCACAAAGTATTTTTAGTGTTATGAAAGCATTAAAAGCAATATGATAACTTTGCTTTAGAGGTGGTATTATATGAGGTAGAATGCTGGCGGAAGATGAATACATGCAGGACAAGGTAAACGACTCACTCTCCAATCAGGCTCCAATGCAGTCTGAACAGAATATAGTGCTGTGCATGAAGTGGGGCACGAAATATGGGGCAGAGTATGTTAATCGTCTCTATAATATGGTTAAACGTCATACGACGGTTGACTTCAAAATGGTCTGTCTGACTGATCGTACTGAGGGCATTGATCCAGCTGTTGAATGTTTTCCTATTCCACCATTAGCTTTACCACCCGGTAGTCCTGAACGTGGCTGGAATAAACTTTCGACCTTTGAACCAGATTTATACGGGCTACAAGGTAATGCCTTATTCTTAGATCTAGACGTTGTCATTGTTGATAATATTGATGAGTTTTTTACATACCCCGGTGATTTTTTAATTATTCATGACTGGAAGCGGCCGTGGCGGATTACCGGAAACAGTTCTGTTTACCGTTTTAAACTGGGGGCTTTTCCAGGGCTTTTACCTTATTTTCGCGAAAACTTTGAAGAAATTCGAAAAAAATTTCGTAATGAACAGGCTTATCTGTCTTGGTATGTCGATCGTGAAGGCCAGCAGACTTATTGGCCAGATAGTTGGTGTAAAAGTTATAAATATCATTGTCTACAAAAGATTCCGATGGCTTATTTCAAGCCGCCAGTGAAGCCTGAAGGTGCCAAAATTATTATTTTTCATGGGGAAATCAATCCACCGGAGGCTATTAATGGTGGAGGCGGCAAATGGTATCGCTATGTATTGCCTTCACAGTGGATTAAAGATGCATGGCAATAATCCAGTACGCTCAAGACTGATTTTTTAAAGTGATCAAGCAAATGCAGAACATTGATATCGTGATTGCCTGGGTAGATGGTAATGATATTGAATTGAAAAAAAAGCGCCATAAGTATTTGACTGGTGAAGATGCGTCGGATGCGATTAGTGATACCCGTTTTGCCAGTAATAATGAAATTTATTACAATGTTGCCTCAATCCTGAAATATGTGCCTTTTTATCGCAATATTTTAATTGTGACCGATAACCAGCGACCCGCGTTTATTGATGAGTTTGCAGCTCAAGGTCTGTGTTCAGCCGATAAAATCCGGATTGTGGATCATCGTGAAATTTTTAGTGGTTATGAGCAATATCTGCCTACTTTCAATACTCGGTCTATTGAAAGTATGCTCTGGAATATTGAAGGACTATCAGATTACTTTATTTATCTGAATGATGATTTCTTCTTTAACTCAACCGCTCATATTGAAGACTTTCTACAAGGTGAGCATTTGGTAATTTACGGTCATTGGCAGAATAAGCTGGCTTTAAAAACCAAGCTGAAATATCGCCAGTTTATGAATAAACAATTTGCTAAGCCTATTCAACCTAAACATATGATTGCACAAATGCTGGGTGCGGATATTTTAGGTTTTAACAAATTTTTTGAAATCCATCATTATCCACATATCGTTGATCGTCAGATTTTGAAAGATTACTTATTGTCGCATCCTCGATTACTGGAAACTCAGGTCAAGTTTAAGTTTCGTAGTGTGGAGCAACTTAATCCAATCTCACTGATGAATCATCTTAAAATTCAGAAGCAACAGGTTGAACTCAAGCCTGATATTGAATTGGCCTATCTAAAAAATGAAGATAGTCGCAATAATTTTATTCAGGCACTCGATTACCCTACTATTAAATATGGCTGCATTCAAAGCCTAGACCAGCTGGACGCTGCAGCTGCTCAACAGATCAATGTAGCAATGCAGCAGAAGCTGGCGGGCTATTTACCGAATTCAATTTTAGTTTAAAGGTTCATGATGAAAGTTGTTACATATCTCATTAATTTGGACGGAAGTCATGAACGACTAGCGCGAGCAACACAGCAGCTGAATCAAGTCCATTGGCCTTTTGAACGTTTTTCTGCAGTCGATGGGCGTGGAAAAGCTTTAACTGAGTTCGAAAACTACGATGCTCAGGGAGCAAATCAGACCCTTGGACGTAGTCTGATGAACTCAGAGTTGGGGTGTTATCTAAGTCATTATGGTTGTGCAGAGAAATTTTTAAGTACAGATGCGGACTATCTGGTGGTCCTAGAGGACGATATGAAGATCGATCCAGACTTTAAAGATAAGCTTGATGGTACGATTGAATATCTGGATCAACATAAAGAGCTGGATTGGTATTTGATTAATATTGCAGCCAAAAAGAAAAAATTGAGCAAAGATATTACAGAGATTGATGGCATGAGTTTGTGGCATGCATTTTATTTTCCTATTCGTGGTCTAGGTTTAGTCTGGTCACGTAAAGGCGCCGAGGCGTTTATGCAGGCCGGAAAAACCATGACTATGCCTGTTGATATATTCTTTCAAACCTGGCTTAGTAAAAATGGGAAAGGTTTAGGGGTATGGCCCGCTTTGGTTAGACCCGCAGGATTAGACAGTGATATTTTAGGGACTGTTGCAGCGCAAGGTATTTCTCGTAAAGAAAAAGAAGGGCGTGGACTTTCTCACGGTATCAAAAAACAAAAACGGATGTGGCGTGATCGTTGTTATGCACTGAAACATTTAGTGTCAGTGAAGTAAATGTAAGTTGTATGAAAAATATTGTAATTAGTTTAAAAAGTGCCACTGCTCGCCGTGAGCACATTGTGCAAGAGTTTGGTAAACAGAATATTGAATTTGAGTTTTTTGATGCACTAACACCTGATCTGGCTCGTCCTTTAGCTGAAAAAATGCAACTCAATATTCAGAATGAATTTTTAAGCCCGGGTGAATTAGCTTGCTTTATGAGCCATGTGTCGATTTGGCAAAAAATGGTAGATGAGCAAATTCCTTATATGGCTATCTTTGAAGATGATGTGTACTTAGGTGAGGCTGCTGCTGAATTATTAAACAACTCAGCCTGGATCAGTCCAAAGTGGGATATTATTAAGACTGAAGCCTTTGCAAATCAGGTCTTTCTAGGCAAAACCAAGTCAGAAATAGCACATGGGATGCGTCATATTGTTCAACTCACGGGGAAGAATTTAGGGACTGCAGGTTATATTTTGAGTCTTAAGGGTGCTCAAAAATACTTGCAGTATGTTGGACAGATTCAATTGATCCCGCTAGACCAAGTGATGTTCAATGAATTTATACGGCATCAATTTCATTCTGTGTATCAAATGACCCCCGCTTTATGTATACAAGAAATGATACTTTTTCCTGAAAAGAAAACGATTCTTTCTAGTGATTTGCTTGCTGAGCGGAAAGCCCGGATGAAAAAGCAAAAGAAAAAAGGTTGGGCAAAAGTTCAATTAGAAATTGGGCGTGTGCTAAAGCAAGTAAAGTGTATTTTAGTAGGGAAGAGCGTTGGTTTTAAATAATTGCAAAGAAAGATTACTTGTTATGAATACTTATGTTATTAGCCTTAAGTTCGCAGCAGATAGAAGAGCTCACATTTTGAATCAATTTAATTCAAAAAGTATACCTTTTAATTTTTTTGAAGCTATTGAACCGCCTCTGAATAAAAAGTTATTAGAAAAGTTTAAGTTAGATACTAAACCAAATAAACTTACTGAAAATGAGACGGCTTGTTTTTTAAGTCATTTTTCTTTATGGAATAAAGTAATAGAAGAAAATTTAAACTATATAGTGATATTCGAAGATGATATCTACTTAAGTGATGAAGCTAATTATTTTCTCAGTATGGAATGGCCTATAAAAAAAGATATCATAAAAATTGAAAAAGTATATAAGAATATTTTTCTAAAAAAAAATAAGAAAATTAATATAAGTGGTTCTAAATATACCTTAGGTATTTTGCTTAAAGGACATTTAGGTGCAGGTGGATATGTGCTTTCGAATAAAGCAGCTAAAGATTTAATAGCATATGTAGAAAACTTGGATGAATTAGATCATATTGATCAAATATTATTTAATCATTATTTAAAATCGGGAAATCTTCCAGTGTATCAATTAAATCCTGTAATTTGTATACAAGATTGTATTTTGAATAAAAATAATCAAAAATTTGATTCTAATTTACAGTGGAGAAATAAAGAGAAAATAAGTTATTCTCTCTTTCAAAAAATAATTAGAGAAATTAAACGATTATTCAAACAGTTAATATTATATCCTTATAAAAAAGAAATTTTTTTTAAAAAGATATAATTAATTATTTCTTTTGATTCTGGTATAAGTTTTAGGATTGGTGAAACGTGAATTATGTAATTAGTTTATCCTCAGCTTTGGAAAGAAGAGAGCATATTTTTGAAGAATTTAGTAAACAGTCGATTGATTTTGAATTTTTTAATGCTGTTGAACCTGATCAACTAGATTTTTTGGAAAATAAGTATGGAATTTCATTAAAAGACAGCGGTCTTACAGCAGGTGAAAAGGCTTGTTTTTTTAGTCATATGGAACTATGGAATATGGCGGTTGAGAAAAATATGCCCTATATTACTATATTCGAAGATGATATTCTTTTAGGTGAGAACGTAAAAGGCTTTCTTGATGAAATTAATTGGCTACCAAAAGATATCGATATAGTTAAACTTGAATTTTTTTCCGATCGTATATTGATGGAGCTTAATCGAAAAAAAATAAATAAATACCAACACCATAGGAATCTTAGAGCACTGAAAGAAAAACATTTAGGTACAGCAGGTTATATTTTGTCTTATAAAGGTGCATTATCTTATTTGAATTATATCAAAAATAATCTTGTTTCTATGCCCTTAGATCATATTATGTTTGAAAGTTATTTGAGTGATGGGGTATATAAAGTCTATCAAATGACTCCGGCATTATGTATTCAGGCAGATAGATATGGAGTGGCTGGATTGGAAAGTCAGTTAGAGTATGAGCGTACTATTAATAGGGATAATCTTAAGAGAGATAAAGTTAAATTAAATTTTATAAGTAAAGTTAAGAGGGAAGTTTCAAGACTTATTTATCAAATATTATTAAGCTTTTGTAAGATAAGGTTTAAGTAATAGCTTAAACCTTGTTTCATAGTTAATAGAGTTTATGCTTATTACTTGAAATAGTCCATTCATTGTAGTAAAGACTATTTTTTTTATAATGATTGTCGATAATTTTAGATGGAATATTGAGTAAATCAGCTAAAATATGTGCATGAAGTCTAGAAGTAATAATTTCATCATATTGTAAAAAATATTCACATGATCTTTTAATTAATTCCAAGCTTTTCCTTTCCCAAAGATTGTAAATGTTTCTATCTAATGTTGATATTTCTAAAAAATCAAAATATTTAATTCTTTTCTTTATGTTTTTTTGCACTTTAATATCATGTTGAGTAATTAAGTCATCCCAGTCAATACTCTGAATATTTTGAGTATTGATTAATTCTTTTTGTAAATCAGTGCTCTCTTTGTCTTTTCTAAGGAAAAATAATTTTTTATTTTTTATTTTTGTTAATTTCGGCAGTTCATCATAGAGATAATGAGCCATATCTGGCATGAGTAAAGATTTTTCAGAAAATTTTAATAAAATATTTAAGCTTACAGTATCTCTGGCGAGTAAATATAAATTTTTATGTTGGCTGAATATCTCTTTACTTTTATCTAAGTTCTCATTTTTTTCGAAATGAACAGATTGAGGTAACATAATAATTCTGTTGTTGGGAAAGTTTTTAATTACTGCCTCTCTTAAGCTTTGGTGTTCAGTATATAAGTCCCCAAAATTCCCTCCTCCTTGTAAAAATATTGTAGTTTTATTATTAATGACTTTTCTTAATTTTGATATAGAAAAGTTTTCTTTGCATAAATACTTTTTAATATTAATGTTATTTTCTTTAAAAAATTGAATTGTTCCATGCATGATTAAAAGATCACCTATATTAAAATATAAGGGATAATCTAAAAAAATAGCATTATCTTTCTCTATAATTAAATCATTAATTTTATTTAAATATAATTTCAAATCATTTGACATTTTTAAACCGAAATTTGATAAAGATTATTAAGAAGTTGCATTTATTTGAAATTACATGATAAATGCTTATTTGTGTGATGTAAGTTTTAAAGAAACGGTATTTAATATTTCTTCAAATCTTTCTGTAATACCATATAAATTAATCCTGCAAAAACCGCTAATGCGCCAATGATACTAATTCAAAAAAAGTAGGTGATACAGTCATTAGTAGTTAGATGGAACAAGTCGTTAGTAGTTTACATATAGCCATGACTTAAAATACAATCAGCATAATGCCAAGGTTACGGATAGTGGGACGAACAATAATGATGGGCAATCTATATCTAAAAAATAACATTTAAATTATGCCACTTTTAGGTTTAAATCTCAATTTATTAGATTTTTCTCTCATAATAAATTTTTTAAAAAAACTTGTAAGATTTTACTTTAAGCTTTGTATGGATTTTGGTTTCCCTCCACCTTCCTAAACCTTTTATACCCCCACAAATACTGTTCTGGAGCGACATTAATCATGCGCTCCATTTCTTTATTCAGCGTATCGACTGAAAGCTGCAAATCTTTGGCATTAATCTCTGCAGATAAAGTCTGCACATGCACCTCAAAACCAGATAAATCTTCACGTCTTAAACAACTGAGTCCAACCACAGAGCATTGCGTTTTAGCTGCCAGTTTAGACAGCAAAGTGGAGGACAAGGCATTTTGTCCAAAGAAAGGCGAGTAAATTCCGCCAGACTCTTTAGGTACATGATCCGGTAAAATTGCAGCAAATCCGCCCTGTTTTAAATGTTTAAATAAGGCGCGAACCCCTGTTTCATCGGTTGGAACCAGAGTCGCATTCAGTCGTTGTCTAGCTTCCAGCATAAAACGATTGATATCTTCATTCTTGCTGGGCTTGTACATAATGACTGGTGAGGTATGTTGGTTCACCCAGACATTCAAAAGTTCCCAAGTACCAAAATGTGGAACCACGGCCAAAGTTCCATTTGGGTTTTTCAGCGCGTCTAAAAAAATATCTTCCCCGTGCACGACCTTGATCTGCTCAAGGGCAAACTCCGGTGCAGAACCCCAAATCTTGATTGATTCAGCATAAGTCATGCACTGACTTTTCAGGCTACGCTGGGTTAAATCAGCGCGTTCAGATTCAGATAGTTCAGGATAAGCAGAGGCCAGATTGATTTCGGTCACCCGACGTGCGGAGGAGTTGCTCAGATAAAGAAGAGAACCCGCCAGCCGAGCTAAATTTTGAATCAATCTGAGGGGGAGTCTTGAGAAATTTTTGAGTAAGAGGTACATGGCATCCAGAGTATTTAATTAAGATTCTTTATCCGGATTACCCTTCAATACCATATAAATCAAGCCGATAAAAATAAACAAAGCGCCAATGATGCTACTTAAGCAGAAATAGACAATACGCTCATTGGTATCTAACTGGAACAGGTTATTTGCAAGGATATAGCGCATAAATAGCCATTGCACCACAGAAAATACAATCAGCATAATACTACGATTACGAACAGCAGGACGCATCGCCATTGCTAAATCACCTAAAAATAGAAACTGAAGCTATTATGCCACTGTTGGGAACTGTTCTCAATGTAATAAAAAAGCCCTGCAATTGCAGGGCTTTTACTTGAAATCGCCAAGAATTATTCTTGAGATTCAGCTTTTGGTTTTTCACGTAAACGAATACCCAGGTCACGCAGTTGAGTTGCTTCAACTGGTGCTGGTGCTTGAGTCAGTGGACATTCAGCCGTTTTGGTTTTCGGGAATGCGATTACATCACGGATTGAAGATGCACCAGTCATCAGCATGACTAAACGATCTAAACCAAATGCCAAACCACCATGTGGAGGTGCACCGAATTTAAGCGCATTTAACAGGAAGCTGAATTTCTCTTCGGCTTCTTCTTCATCAATGCCAAGCGCTTCAAAGATCGCTTTTTGCATTTCTAAAGTATAGATACGCAGTGAACCACCGCCGATTTCAGTACCGTTTAATACCATATCGTAAGCAACAGACAAGGCTTCACCCGGATTGTTCTTCACCTCTTCAACGCTTGATTTTGGCAGTGTGAACGGGTGGTGAACAGAGGTCCATTTGCCATCATCAGTTTCTTCGAACATTGGGAAGTCTACCACCCAAAGCGGTGCCCACTCACAAGTCGCAAGGTTCAAGTCATGACCGATTTTCACACGAAGTGCACCCATCGCATCATTCACGATCTTCGCTTTGTCTGCACCGAAGAATACGATGTCGCCATTTTCAGCGCCCACGCGTTTCAACAGATCCAGCACGATTGGCTCGATGAATTTTACGATCGGTGATTGAAGACCTTCGATGCCTTTTTCAAGTTCGTTGACTTTAATATAAGCCAAACCTCTTGCACCGTAGATGCCGACAAATTTGGTGTATTCGTCAATCGCGCTACGTGGTAAAGCGCCTGCACCCGGTACGCGAAGCGCCACGATACGGCCTTTAGGATCTTTAGCAGGGCCTGCAAATACCTTGAACTCTACATCTTGCATCAGGTCAGCAACATCTACGAGTTTCAAAGGAATACGAAGGTCCGGTTTGTCAGAAGCATAGTCACGCATGGCTTCTGAATATGGCATACGCTGGAACTTGTCGAATTTGACGCCAAGAAGTTCATCGAACATCTTCACAGTCATGCCTTCCATCAAATCCATGATGTCATCGTCACTCATGAACGATGTTTCAATGTCGATCTGGGTAAATTCTGGCTGACGGTCTGCACGCAAGTCTTCGTCACGGAAGCATTTTGCGATCTGGTAGTAACGATCAACACCACCCACCATCAATAACTGTTTGAACAGCTGTGGGGACTGTGGCAGTGCATAGAAGCTACCATTGGATACACGGCTTGGTACTAAATAGTCACGTGCACCTTCAGGGGTGGCACGGGTCAGAATAGGAGTTTCAACGTCTAAGAAACCATGGTCATCCAAATAGTTACGGATCAGGTTGGTTACTTTAGAGCGGAAACGTAAACGGTCTAGCATTTCCGGACGACGGATGTCGAGGAAACGGTATTTTAAACGGATTTCTTCAGAAATATTGGTGTTTTCATCGTTCAGCGGGAAGGGAGGAGTTTCAGACTGAGCCAAAACTTCAATTTCTTTACCCAAAACTTCGATTTGACCGCTCACCATGTTGGCATTTTCAGTACCGGCATAACGGCGACGTACACGGCCTGTAATTTTTAATACGAATTCAGAACGGGCTTTATCTGCTGTTGCAAAGGCTTCAGGTGTATCTGGGTCGATAACCACTTGAACCAGACCGTCACGGTCACGCATGTCCAGGAAAATCACACCACCGTGGTCACGGCGACGATGTATCCAGCCACATAAGGTTACAGTTTGGTCGATTTGAGCTTCGGTTAAAGAACCGCAGTAATGAGTTCGCATCATAGCGTTAAAAATCCAACTATATGGGTTAAGGAAGCGTATACGTAAACAGCGTACCGCCTTAAGCAAAGCTAGGATTATGCCTCTTTGGACATATAGTCACAAGAACTTGGGACAAAAACAGTCGCATTTTAAAGTGAATAAGCGGGAATAAACAAAAAGCAGGGACGTTCATCAGCCCATGCGCCGGTTTCGGTCCAGCAATAAAAATAGCAAGCAACCCAGACTAAAAACAATTAAAAAACCTTGGCTAAATTCATTGATGGATCGGCCGCTAAAATAGTACAGATCAGCTTGCCAGACTTCTGCGGGGATATAACGCATATAATCCCAGACCGAGAGTCCCCCGGTCATGATGGACAGGCCAAGCAACCCAGAGCCCGCTATTTTAATCGGCGTACTGACCGCCAGATATTGCCGATGGGTCTGATAATAATGCAAGCTCATCCACAGCAGAAATGGCAGTGCTAAAAACGAAGTACCAATTTGCAGGAGGCGATGCAGAGGATAACTGTGTCCAAAAACGAGTAATTTCTGATTTAAAAAGTCATGAAAAGCAAAAGTACGAAAATCGACATGGGTCAGACCATCCCAGATCAGATGAGTGGCTGTTCCCACAATCAGGGCCAGACACATGCCGACAAAAAACTTAAATACTGTAAAAAAATCGTGCATTTTCAGTTCATGCTGAATGCCAGTCAGGCGGTAAATCACGGGTCGATAAATGAAATACCACAGCGCACAGAAGCCCAAGCCAATCCATAAGTTATGATAGATCAGCGAGGACCATAAATGTGTGGTGCTGGAACTGTCCTGACTAAAGAGACGATATAAATCCGGCACCATACAGCCAATTGCCAGGGCAGCGACAGGAAACCGGTTTCTGGTCAGGTAGGAAATGGGTGGAGCAAGTACTGCATGAGATAAGGTAAAGGGCATAAATTGAAATACAGACTAAAATTTTTAAACATCATGAAGTGCCATAGTAATAAATTTAGCGGCTATTTATCGTAAAAGATTGCAAATCAATTGGTATGTTATAATATAACAAAACCAAACATAGCCGATTTGAGCTGGGATCATGTCTTTTCACAAGAATTTAATAACATTGTCAATTTTTTCGGTGCTGACACCGAGTGTATGGGCAGAACAAACATCATCTACGCGAATGCAAACGCTAAAGACTATTCAGGTGATAGCACCTGCCTTGAGCCAGACCGCAGCAGATTTTGCAGGGGTATATCATATTGTGGACCAGAAAGCCTTGTCTGAGCGTGCGACCAGCATTGGAGATGCACTGGCAGATGAGCTCGGCGTATATTCCAACCAGTATGGGAGTGGCGCGAGTCGCCCGGTGATTCGCGGGCAGGATGGGCCACGGGTCAAAGTATTGCAGCACGCTTCCGAAACCGCCGATGTATCTACCTTGTCGCCTGACCATGCTGTGACAGTTGATCCGATTCTGGCCAAGCAGGTTGAGCTGATACGTGGCCCATCTACACTATTATATAGCGCCGGTACGGTCGGTGGTCTGGTCAATGTCAGGGATCAGAAAATTCCCACCCAGCTGCCTGAAAATGGTCTGGAGGGCACCGCGGGCTTGCGTTATAACTCGGGCAGTGATGAAAAGCTGGCCAGTGTCGGAGTCACTGCGGCAGTGGGGGAAAAGTTTGCGTTACGTGTAGAAGGATCTCAACATCAAGCCCATGACTATATTGCTCCGGATTATTTCCATGAGCATGCGGGCGAATTAGAAAAAGAACGTCGGGTTGGCAATACTTTTGCTGAAGGACAAACGGTCAATGTTGGTGGCTCATGGGTTCATGACCGTGGTTTTGTCGGGATGTCTTATAGCAACCGTCAGGATCAATATGGTTTACCGGGACATAGTCATGAATATCATGGCTGTGAAATTCATGGCGATCATTTTCATTGCCCAGCTTCTAAACAGAATGATCATGATCATGCCGCCGGACCATGGGTCGACTTGAACTCTGAGCGTTATGATCTGCGAACTGAACTGGAACAGCCGTTTGCCGGATTTGAAAAATTACGTGCGCATGCCAGTTTTACCGATTATGAACATGATGAGCTGGAAGAAAATGCAGTCATCAGCAATTTTAAAAGCCGGGGGTATGACAGCCGTTTAGAATTACTGCATGTACCTGTGGCAGGTTGGGAAGGGGTGATTGGAGGCCAGTTCTCAAGGCAAGATATTGATTTATCGGCACCCGAGTCACATGGCCATAATGACCAGGCAGATCATAATCATAATGTACTGATGGCAGATACCCGCACCCAAAAATGGAGCGTATTTGCACTTGAGCATAAACAGCTCGGCGATGTACAGCTGGAACTGGGGGCGCGTATAGATCATCAAAAAATCAAAGTTGATTCTGAGCAGAAAGATTATTCGGGCACCGGGCTGTCTGCTTCGGCAGCTGCCCACTGGGAATTTAAACCCCACTATAAGCTCTCTTTAGTGGGTTCACATCAACAGCGTTTGCCGCTGGCTCAGGAGCTGTATGCAGACGGATTGCATTTTGCGACCAATAGCTATGAAGTCGGTCAGCCTGATCTGGAAAAAGAAAGCTCAAATAATCTGGAGCTTGGCCTGTATTATCAAGGGGATCAGCTGGACTATCAGGTGCATATTTATCATAACTGGTTTGATGATTATATTTATGGAGCAACAGTGGCACAGCAGGGGAATTTAAAAGGAATTCAGTATACTCAGGCTAAAGCCAGATTTTATGGAACAGAAGCACAAGCGGGTTATCAGATCAATGAACGCTATAAGCTGAGCGTATTTGGTGACTATGTACGTGGCAAGATTGAAGCTGAAGATGCGCCACGTGTACCAGCAGGTCGGCTAGGCACCCAAGTGGAAGCCGATTTTGCTGATGGCTGGTCAGGTCTGGCTGAATATTATCATGTGTTTGATCAGAATAAGGTGGCGAGCGATGAAGATGAAACACCGGGCTACAATATGCTTAATCTGGGGTTAAGTTATCACCATACACTTGCCAATCAGAATGCCTATCGCGTGTATTTTAAAGCCAATAATCTGCTGGATGATCACGTCTATTCCCATAGTTCATTTCTGTCCAATCTTCCTCAGGTTGGACGTAACTTTAGCGTCGGCGTTCAGTACGATTTCTAGCAGTATTGATAAAATGAGAGTTCAAATCAAAGAGCTGTCACTGAAATCCACTTGAAAAATCATCCGATTAAACCTAGCCTGAGCAGATTAGGTTAGGTTCTTTCTTATGCGTATCTTTCAGCGAATTCACAATAAACTCAACTGGTCAAATCGCCGTTATGCGGTACTTATTCTGGGTATTATAGCCGTCGGCTATCTGGCATCAGCGATTTATCAAAGCTATAAACCCTTGCCAGCAGGGCTTAACTATACGGGCAAGCTGCGCCATGCTGAAGTGAAGTTTCTGGCGGATCAGACCTATCTGGATGCCCAGGGCAAGCAGCATCTGGATCAGCAGATTTTCAATGAAATGCTGAAGATGATTGAAGAAGCCAAATCTCTGATCGTACTGGATATGTTTCTTTTTAATCAGCAAACTGGCATGTCCAAAGAGCAGCATCAGGCGCTCAGTACCGAGCTGACTCAGGCCCTGGTGAATAAGCGGCTATTACATCCTGAAGTCGAAATCAGGTTTATTACCGATCCGATTAATACGGTCTATGGCGGCGTGTCGGCTGACCACTACCGTCAGCTGCGCCAGCAGGGAGTCGATGTCATTGAAACGGATCTGACTCCGTTAAGGGCTTCAAATCCAAGCTGGTCAGGCTTCTGGTACTTATGTTGCCAGGGGGTCGGCAATAATCCGGACAAAGGCTGGTTGCCGAATCCGTTTGGAACAGAAAAAATTACCCTGCGCAGTTATTTTGACCTGTTTAATTTTAAGGCCAATCATCGTAAAACCCTGGTGGTAGATACAGATCAGGGCTGGAAAGCTTTAGTCACTTCGATGAATCCGCATGATGGCAGTTCAAAACATTCCAATATCGGCTTGCTGGTTTGGGGGCGGCCTGCGCTGGATATTCTGGCTACCGAGCAAACGGTTGGCATGATGTCAAAAGCCAGCATGCCTGCGGTTATAGCAGGAGAATTTGAAGCTGATAAGACCCAGCCACAGGTGCAGGTGCTGACTGAAAAGGCGATTTATGATGCCGTTTTAAACCAGATTCAGACTGCTAAAGCCGATGATCAGCTTGACCTGGCAATGTTCTATCTGTCTGAGCGCAAGATCATTAAGAGTTTGATCGCTGCTCATGAGCGCGGGGTCAAATTGCGTGTATTGCTGGATCCCAACAAAGATGCTTTTGGCCGTGAAAAAAATGGCATTCCCAACCGTCAGGTGGCTTCGGAACTGCATAAGGCAGGAATCAATGTACGCTGGTGCAATACACAAGGTGAGCAATGTCATAGCAAGATTTTAATCAAATCCAATATCCAGCAGGCTGAAATGATTTTGGGTTCTGCCAATTTCACCGCGCGTAATCTGAAAAACTATAATCTGGAAACCAATATACGTGTGCTGGGACAAAAAGACGCAGCAGTTTTCCAAGAGGCCCTGCAATACTTTAATACAGCCTGGTTCAATCTGGATGGCCGTCAGGAGAGTGTGGATTATTCGCAATATGCAGATGATTCAGGGTTGAAATACTGGCTGTATCGCTTTATGGAGTGGAGTGGCTGGTCGACATTTTGATGCTTTCTCCTAGCCCTCTCCTGAAAGGGGGAAGGCTAGGAGGAAGAGATTAGTTTTCTGGATTTGGCGGAATCAGCTGATCCAAATCTTTATCTGACATCATATCGAGTTCTTTAATATCAGTTTTAATCTTCCATTGCTCTTCATTCTCTACCGGATTGGGCAAACGTGCTTCAAGCCAGTCACACACCACATCGGGTGGAAAGTCAGCATGATTACACTGGATCACCCATGACAAAAAATCTTTAGCCACACCATTCATATAAGGGGGCGGGGAAACCGGAAGAAACTGGGTCGGCAAGCGCTCGTTTTTGGAAATATAGTTCAGGACATGCCCCAGTTCCTGGACTGTTTGCCATGCCAAAGGATGATCGACATTGATCTGGAATTTAAACCACCAGGCCTGTTGGCCATCCGTGCCATAACTCTCAATCAGTTCTTTTTGAACACTCGGGACTTTACAAAAATATTCATACAAACGATCGAAACTTAAGTCAGACACAGTATTTAACTCGAAACCATTAAAAAATGGATTCTAGCATAACCCAGACACCCCACTGAGAAAAGCTCCAGGTTGAATCGAGGCCAGGCGCGAAGCCTTACAAAAAACTGTAGAAAAATCCGGAATATTCATATTTTCTCCCGATCTTTTGTTTAAAGTGTAAACAAGAGGGTGTCGGGGGGAATGTACATGCAAAAAGTTTTATTTAGCGCTGTATTGGCAGGTCTGTGTTCTGCTATGTCTGGCCTGTCTATTGCCGGAAATGCCTGGACCGGTTATGGCAGCAGTGATCGATATAACAAGCCCTACCATCCTTCGTCACGTCCAGATTATCCGCACCATTCACATAGACCTGTGCCACCGAATGCGCACAATCCGCAACGTCCGCCGCACTGGGGCTATCCGCCAGTCCACAACCAAAGTGGCCTGAACATCCGTTATCAGGCACCGACCACCATCTATCAGAATAATAATAGTTATCGCTGGGTCAATGGCGACCCGAATGTGGCCCGAATTGAAAGCTCCAATTATACCCTGATCACGGATTGGCAGCGTTTGGGACTGCCGGCACCTCCTGCGGGAACTTACTGGATTTATGAAAATGGGCGCTATGTGCTGGTACCCAATCGCTAAGCTGAAATCTCTTTTGATTGAAGAGGAAACTAGAGGGACAAATTAAAAGCTCAGAGTTAAATCGGATATAAAAATTCTTTTTTAAATTTGATCTTGCATCAATAAAATCAAAGCTCGCCTCAGCCGAGGAGCCAACTAGCTGGGAGGCGGGCGTTGATTCGCGTGACTGGGTAATTTCATCTTTCCTTCGATTGGCGTATAGAAAGTAAAGGTGAGGCAGAAAATAGCAAACACAGAGCATGCACAAAATAGAGGAACTGAATAAAAAATTATTTGAACTTTTGCGCTTTTTTTAAACTAAATTGCTATAGTGTAGGAGCGGTATCTTGAATAAATAGGAGAAAAAAGTGCTAGATAAAATTCAAACAAAAATTAGTCAACTTGCAGCAGGTAAAAAACTCATTCTGGGCACAGGCATCAAAGCGGATGAGATGCAGAAGGTGCTGGAATTGTGTGAGTCCCTGGAATCGGATGGGGAAATTAAAATTGTGAGCAAACATCTTAATCGTAAAACTCAGCAGCAGCCAGATACCATTTTAATTCAGAAAGTTTAATCATAAAAAAACGCCTGCAGATGCAGGCGTTTTTTAAGTGCTCTTTTAAGCTTGGGTTGTGAAATAATCTTCAGAGAAATTCATGATGATATCGGCACCGGTTTTTACTTTGGTAATGCGTAATGCCAGTTCCGGCAGAATGCGTTGTGCAAAATAATGTGCCAGTGCAAGTTTATTCTGGTAGAACTCGCCCTGTTTATCTTTGGCGGCATTGGCAATACGGGCAAACATATAAGCGAAGCTCAGCAAGCCAACAGCGTGCAGGTAATCCACAGCAGCGGAGTTAGAAAATTCGGTATTTTCACGCGCAGCTGCTAAAACATAGTGGGTCACAGATTCAACTTCAGTCGCTGCATCCAGTGTGGCATCTTTAATAAAATTAAGATCCGCATCTAAACCATTGGTAAAGTCACGGATTTCCTGAATATACTCTGCAATGAATTCACCGTTACACTTAATGGTTTTACGGCCAATTAAATCTTGAGACTGAACGCCATTGGTGCCCTCATAAATTTGCGCAATACGCAGGTCACGGATACATTGTTCCATGCCCCATTCTCGAATATAGCCATGACCACCGAAGACCATCTGTGCATCGAGCGTGGCCTGGAAAGCAGTATCCGTCAGATATGCTTTTGCGATTGGTGTTAATAGCGCAACACGGTCATTGGCCTTTTTCACAGCTTCCGGATCGGTCGAGAACTTGGTAATGTCCAGCTGTTGACCTACATATACCGCGAATGCACGTGAAGCTTCATTGTTGGCACGTGCATTCAGCAGCATACGGCGTACATCACCATGTACCAGAATACTGTCAGCCGGTTTGCTTGGAGATTGTGCACCAGATGCGCTGCGGCCTTGCAGGCGGTCTGTGGCATATTGGGCCGCATTTTGATAAGCAAATTCAGAAGCGCCCAGACCCTGAATGCCCATGGACAGACGTTCATAGTTCATCATGACGAACATGGCAGCCAGGCCTTCATTTTCTTTGCCGACCAGATAGCCTTTGGCACCGTCAAAGTTCATCACGCAGGTCGCAGACGCTTTAATCCCCATCTTGTGTTCGATTGAACCTGGACCGACCGGATTGCGTTCAGCTAAGGTACCATCTTTATTGACCAGGAATTTTGGCACGATGAACAGAGAAATACCGCGTGAACCTGCAGGTGCATCCGGTGTTTTTGCCAATACGAGGTGGATAATGTTTTCCGCCAGGTCATGGTCACCGCCAGTAATGAAAATTTTGGTCCCAGTAATGTTATAACTGCCATCTTCATTGCGTTCAGCTTTGGTTTTAATAATTCCCAAATCTGTACCTGCATGCGGTTCAGTTAGGCACATGGTGCCTGACCATTCGCCTGAATAAATCTTAGGCAGATAGGTTTCTTTCTGGGCTTGAGAGCCGTAGCTGTTTAAGGCCATACCTGCACCGACAGAAAGCAGCGGATACAGCATGAAAGACGGGTTGGTCGCAAACAGCATTTCATCAGAAAGTACGGTCAGCATTTTCGGCATTTCCTGACCGCCCCATTCAGCATCAGCCCCTAAGCCAATCCAGCCACCTTCTGCATACTGTTTAAAAGCCTCTTTAAAGCCGGCAGGGGTGGTCACATTGCCATTTTCATATTTCGCGCCTTCTTCATCCCCGCTACGGTTCAGTGGCAACATCACGTTTTGCGCAAACTTTGCCATTTCTTCCAGAATGGCTTCAGCGGTTGCTGCATCGACATGGGCAAGATTTTCATTGGCTTGCCAGAATTGTTCTGCATTAAACACATCATTTAAGATGAACTTCATATCAGCAAGCGGCGCGTTATAAATTGGCATAGTGTCACCTGTTTATTTTTCAATTCGGTAGGTTGTTTCTAAAGCTTGAAAGCACAAGTTTTTAGAGAACAATTATTTAAATGTTGATCCTTTATAAAGAAAAAGGACCGCCAAAGCTATGACCGTCCTTTCGCTATTTCTGTACTCATGAGTACAGCTTTTTTAATATCGGCTAGATATTACTTTAAAATGCAAAGTGTTCTGCATCTAAAGCCATCAGTGGCTCTACACCAGTTGCGATCACATCTACATGTGAACGAACGCGTGGCAGAATCTTCTTGAAGTAGAAGCGGGCAGTCGTGATTTTGGCATTGTAGAAATCAACTTCTGTCGTACCAGCAGCCAGAGTTTCCTGCGCAACCAGTGCCATACGTGCCCATAGGTAAGCCAGCGTTACATAACCCGAGAAGTACAGGTAATCGACTGCTGCTGCACCCACTTCTTCAGGGTTTTGCATGGCGCGCATACCGATTTGCATCGTTAAGTCACCCCATTCTTTGTTTAATGCCGCAAGCGGTTCAATAAACTCGGTCAGTGCACTGTTGTCTTTGTTGGCTTCGGTAAATTTGTGGATGATCTTGGTGAAGTCTTTCAACATTGCACCTTGAGTACCCAAAACTTTACGGCCTAACAGGTCAAGTGCCTGAATTTCAGTTGTACCTTCGTACAGGCAGGCAATACGTGTATCACGTACGATCTGCTCCATGCCATGCTCAGAAATAAAGCCGTGACCACCGAAGACCTGTACGCCATGTTTTGCTGCTTCTGAACCGGTTTCAGTCAGGAACGCTTTCGCAATTGGCGTCAGAAGTGACAAGATGTTGTCGGCAAACTTACGGTCAGCTTCTTCAGTGCCGTGTTCAACCACATCAGCATATTGAGCCAGCAGGTAAACCAGCGCACGACCACCTTCAGCAAATGCCTTTTGCGTGAACAGCATGTTACGTACAGCCGGATGTACGATAATTGGATCTGCCTCTTTTTCAGGTGCTTTAGGGCCAGAAAGTGAGCGCATCGCTAGACGGTCTTTTGCATACGCAAGTGCGCCTTGGAAAGAACCTTCAGAAGCCGAAACGCCTTGTATGGCTGTACCGATACGCGCTGTATTCATGAAAGTGAACATGCAGTTCAGACCGCGGTTTTCAGGACCAATCAGGAAGCCTTTGGCATTATCAAAGTTGATCACACAGGTTGCATTGCCATGAATACCCATTTTATGTTCGATGGAACCACAACGTACGCCATTACGATCGCCTATGCTGCCATCCGCATTGAGACTGAATTTCGGTACGATAAACAGCGAGATACCTTTGGTGCCTTTAGGTGCGCCAGGAAGACGAGCCAGTACGATATGGATGATGTTCTCAGCCATGTCATGCTCACCAGCAGAGATAAAGATTTTCTCGCCAGAAATTGCATAGCTACCATCTGCTTGAGGTTCAGCTTTGGTACGGATAATACCTAAATCAGAACCTGCATGAGATTCGGTCAGACACATGGTTCCTGTCCACTCACCTGAAACCAGTTTAGGCAGATAGGTATTCTTTTGTTCGTCTGAACCATGGTGTTCCAGAGTACGGACCGCACCGTGAGACAGGCCAGGGTACATGCCCCATGCCCAGTTCGCTGTACCGACCATTTCAGAAATACTGATACCCAGGGAGTTTGGCAAGCCTTGGCCGCCATATTGTTCTTCGGCAGAAAGAGAAGGGAAGCCTAACTCGATATATTTTTGATACGCTTCTTTAAAACCGGTCGGGGTCGTTACTACACCGTCGTTCCAGCTACAGCCTTCGCGGTCACCCACCTGGTTTAAAGGCGATAATTCATTTTCACAGAAGTCAGCCGCAGCTTCTAAATACTGATCAACCAACTCACGGCTTACGTTGTCCTGGAATGCTGGAAGTTTTGCATAGTGTTCTTCAGCATTTAATAGTTCATGCAATACGAACTGCATATCACGTAAAGGCGCTTTGTATTGTGGCATATCGGTTTCCTCAATACTGGTTTAACCAGCGTTATAATCCTAAATTAAATACAACGTATCTTCATTGACACGTATCGGCATGAGTCTAATCCTGCAACATCTTCCCTCGCGGTACAAGCATTTCAAGGGAATTTCTTGGTGACTGTAAAGTCAAAGATTAGTATATATCAATGATCAAAAGTATTGAGGGTAAAGACTTTTTGTAAGTTTTTATGAGGCAGGAAAGGTCAACGCATAACAATGCCAGCCAATAAAAAAGCACCCGGAGGTGCCTGATTAGTGAATCATGTTTTTATTGAGATGCAGCTGTTGCTACAGGTGCTTTAGGTTGAAAGCGCACCATGCACTGACCATTAATGGTTTGGTCAGCGATTTTAACCTGTACCGCCTTGCCTGGGGCTTGGCCCTGACAGGCCCGAGCAAAAGCAGTCTGTAAAGCCTGGCGTTCTGCCAGATATTGATCATACTGTTTGACCAGTTCGGCACGTTTTGTATCGGTTAATACGTCAGCGCCGTTCATACCGCCACGGAAATTCCCCTGCATCGGGCGGTGTTCACCGCGCATACCACGGAATTCACCACGTTGTTTCATCTCTTTGCGGTCAGCCTTAAAAAAGATATTACACTGGCCTTCAATAGTTTTATCGCCGGCTTTCACTTGTACCGTGCTACCGATGGTCTTACCCTCACAAGCCTGCTGCATCTGTTTGCCCAGCTGCATCCGTTCGGTGCGCATGGCCCGGTAGTGTTCACGCTGCTCAGGAGAAAGCTGATGGGCTTTTTTAGCTGCATGCTGCTCATGATGTTTCATCATGTGTGGATGTTCTTTGCTGTCTGGCACCTGGCTGGTCGATTGACAGGCGCTGAGTAAGCCCATAGACACAATGCTGGCACCGATTAAACCTACTTTTGTCATTGCTTTCATCTCGCTACCCCATTTATTAGAAGCTGATTTTTAGAATGTTTAAAGATTAAATAATAAAGATGAAGAAACAATGGAGGGTTTTTTAATCCCGTGTTCGTTACAATGATGAATACAGAAGAAAAATCGAGATTCTTGCTTTGAAAATTCGTCGTATTCCGATTGCCTTACGCCTGTTTTTAACTGTGCTGTTGACGACGCTGCTCATCACGACGGTGAGTCTGGGCGTATTGCATCTGAATATGCAACGCAACTTCACCCGCTATGTGGCGGATGTGGAAATGCAGAAACTGGATCATGTGATTGAAAACCTTGCAGATGTTTATATGGTTTATCAGGACTGGGGCAATGCCATTCAGGCGCAGATTTTGCAAATTGAAGGGGAAGCAGCGCCAGATGATTATGACCGCTTATCACGCTGGTGGTTACGCCGCCAATATGATATTGCCTTGCAGCAGCGTTATTTTCAGGAACAGACTCTGGCCAGTGTTACGCCGTCCAGTATGGTCGAGCCCAGCTTGGCACCGCGACCCGTCAATCAGGAAGAGTTGCGCATACTGGCCTCAAATATGCCTTCTCAATTTCAGCCCTTTGAAGGTTTGAGATTTCCACTCAGCTCGAATCAAGGCGCGTTCCGAACCGATCATAAAAATAAGGGGGAGCAATCGGCAGGGCGGCCAGCAGGCAAGAAACAGTTCATTCAAATGCCGGACCGTCTGGGGCTCAGTTCGCGTCTGTCTCTTTATGATGCAAAGCGCCGTTTTGTGGTGGGAGAAGCTTCAGATGAGCAGATTTCCTATCGTCCGATTATGGTAAATAAGCAGATTGTGGGTTATTTGGGCTTAAAGCCGGTTTTAGATCAGGATGATGCTTTAAGTATTAATTTCTTTAGTAATCAGAAGCGTTACCTATTTTTAGTTTATGGTTTAAGTATTCTTGCCAGTCTGATTGCAGCGTTGTTGTTGGCGACTTATTTTAAAAAACCGATCCAGCGTTTACTTAATGGTACCCGTGAACTGACCCGAGGTAATTATCAGCATCAGGTCAAAGTAAAACGTAATGATGAACTCGGTGATTTATCCAGTGAATTGAACCAGTTAGCAGTGATTCTGGATCAGCATGAAACATCGCGCCGTCAATGGGTGGCAGATACCTCGCATGAGCTGAAAACACCGCTTGCGGTCTTGCAGGCTCAGATTGAAGCCATGCAGGATGGAATCCGTAAACCAACACCGGAACATTTTGCCTCGATGCTAGGTCAGGTGACGAGCCTGAAAAAGCTGACTCAAGATCTGGCTGCTCTGGCACAGGCTGATTCACAGCAGTTGCAATTTTATTGTGCCACGGTCAATCCTTGGGAAGTGGTACAGCAGGAACTGATGAGCTTCCAGCCAAAATTTGAACAGGCCAAGCTGAGTGTGACTGTCGAAGGCGAGGGGGCAGAACTGGAACTGGATTTGGATCGCTTTAAACAGATTGTGGGCAATCTGCTCAGTAACAGTATTCGCTATACTGAAGCCGGTGGGCAGGTGCATATCCATACGGAGCAGGATGACAGCTCGTGGACTTTATATATTGATGACAGTCCATTTGGTCTGACAGATGAGCAACTGGCCCGGATTGGAGAGCGTTTCTATCGGGTTGATGATTCGCGTACCCGGGCCACTGGCGGAACAGGGCTCGGTCTGGCGCTATCATGTAAAATTACTCAAGCAATGGGCGGCAGCCTTAGCTTTGCACATTCACCGCTGGGTGGTTTGCGCTGCAAGCTCAGCTTTCCTAAACAAATGAAATCTTAAAGGAAATAAATTCATGAAACATATCATGCTGGTTGAAGATGAAATCGAACTTGCACAGCTGGTGCGAGACTATCTGGAAGCTGCTGGTTTTGAGGTCAGTATGTTTCATGATGGACAGGAAGCATATAACAGTTTTATCCAGCGTAAACCCAACCTGATGATTCTGGATCTGATGGTGCCGCGTATGGATGGCCTGACGATTTGTCGTAAGGTGCGTGAGCAATCGGATCTGCCTATTATTATGGTGACCGCGCGGACTGAAGAAATTGACCGGGTACTGGGCCTGAATATGGGCGCAGATGACTATATCTGTAAGCCATTTAGCCCGAAAGAACTCGTGGCGCGTGTACAGGCTGTACTTCGCCGTCTGGACCGTAAGGTGGAGCCGGAAAGTAATGACCTGTTCCGTATGGATAAATCACAGCAGCGTATCTGGTACCAGCAAAAAGCCTTGAATCTGACCCCAACCGAGTTCCGTTTACTGGAACTGTTCCTGGAACATGTCGGTCAGGTCTATTCACGCGCACAGTTGCTGGATCATATTAATCCGGACAGTTTTGATGTCGCAGACCGGGTGATTGACAGCCATATTAAAAACCTGCGCCGTAAAATTTCGGATGCTGCGGAAACCGGTAACCGTCATGAGTGGATTCAGGCGGTGTACGGGGTGGGTTACCGTTTTGAATATCCTGAGGACTAATCTTCAAGCCTGTTAAAGAAAAGCGAATAGACTGGGGGTATTCGCTTTTTTATGATGAGCAGAAAAAAGTTGAGATGCATTGATGACCCTCATAATCCGACTAGAACAGGCTGAAGATATTCAAAAGATTGCAGAGCTGACTCAGGCGGCCTTTGAACATGTAGAGTATTCAAGCCACACTGAACATTTTATTGTGAATACACTGCGTAAAAGAAATAAGCTCACTGTTTCATTGGTCGCCACAGATGATTGTCAAATTGTGGGACATGTGGCGATTTCGCCTGTACGATTATCCTCAGGAGATCAGGGCTGGTATGGCTTAGGCCCAATTTCAGTTGTACCATCTCGTCAAGGCTTCGGTATTGGCTCAGCATTGATAAATGCGGCTTTGAAGCAATTAAAAAACCGCAATGCTCAGGGATGTGTGCTATTGGGTGATCCAGCGTATTATGCACATTTTGGATTTAAAGCGATTAAAGATTTGAGGTTGGCAGATGTGCCAGCCGAATATTTTCAGGCGATCAGTTTTATTGGGTATTTTCCACAAGGGGAGGTATTCTATGACGAAGCATTTAATGCTACACAATAAGTATCAATTGAGTTTGAGTATGTCCTTTCGGTCTTTTTTGCTCCATGGCGCTGGCATGCGACGCTTTGCTCATCTGTAAGTTCCTTTAAAATGGTTTTTCCATACTCTATGGAACCATTACATAAGCCGTTGCTCAATACCATTCACCGGTTAATAGAATAGTTTCTATTGTTCCAATCTCATTTTCTACTTAAAGACACAGTGGTTTTTAGGCAAGGGTACGTCAGCCATTCGCTAGAAATAAGTCAAAAGAAAGCTGTGGAGAATGCTTGAATTATCCACAGCTTTGAGTCGGGTTGTGAAGAAATTAAGATGAACAGCTGACCATGACTTCTGGTACATCACTTGGTAAGGGGGCTAAATCTTCTGCTTGTTCTAGGTCTGGCTGTTTTAAATAAGGCTGGCTTAAGAGTTTAAATAGCCGATCGACTTCGGAAAAGTCATCCCGCTCCGCCAGTTCAATGGCTTTCTGTGCCATATGGTTACGCAGAATATAATGCGGATTGGCCAGCGCCATTGCACCATCCAATTCTGCAAGGTTTTGATGTTCACGGATCGTGTTATATAGACTTAAAAAGCTTTCAAATTGACGGCGATCCAGACAATCATCCTTGATTGCATCATATTCCCTATTTTGCAGGCGAATGAAGCTTTGGGTGTAATCCAGTTGCTCACTTTGCAAAATTCGTAAAAATGCCATGGCACAGTCAAAGCTGTCTTTATGAAAACGAGGCAGGCCCATTTTCTGGTTTAAGCCATTCCGATAATACTCAAGGAAGGTCGGCTCATAATGTTCCAGACATTCGGCCAGGTCCTGTTTCCATTGTTCTTTGTCATAGTTTTCAGGACACAGCGCAACCAGATTATTCAGCCACATCCACAGATTCCAGTGGCCAATGCTTGGCTGTTGCTGATAGGTATAACGCCCCTGATAATCTGAATGGTTGTTAATCCAGTTAGGGCGGAAACGCTCCATAAATCCATACGGACCAAAGTCCAGGGTGGAACCGGTAATATTCATGTTATCGGTGTTCATTACTCCATGTGCGAATCCAAGCAGTTGCCATTGGGCAATCATCAGAGCCGTACGCTGGATAACCTGGGTGGCAAAAGCCAGAATCGGCTGTTCAGCTTGCAGACATTCAGGATAATGCCATTCGATACATTTCTGGGTAAATTCAGGCAGTAACTCAGGCTGATATTGATTGATCCATTCGAAATGCCCGAAACGGATATGGCAATCTGAAGTCCGCAGTAACATGGCACCAGGCTCCAGTTTTTCCCGCTGCACGCCTTGAGCCGAAGAGGTAAAACCGACGGCATTACTCGATGCAACCCCTAAACAATTTAAAGCATGTCCTGCCAGATATTCCCGAATCACTGAACGCAGTACAGCGCGGCCATCTCCCATACGTGAATAAGGAGTGGTTCCTGCTCCCTTTAAATGCAGGTCAATGGTCTGGCCCTGCTGATCTAAAATCTGTGCGATCAGCAAACCTCGTCCATCGCCTAACTGTCCGGCCCACTGGCCGAACTGGTGTCCGGCATAGACCATGGCCAAGGGTTCAAATTCGGCAAAAGTTTTTTGACCACTACAAATCTCGACCCATTGTGCTTTATCCTCTTCAGACCATTGCAACTGTTCTGCGAGTGCAGCATTAAAGTGTCCTGCTTTTGCTCCTTTAAGTGGCAAAGGCATTTGCTGGTGATAGAGGCGGGCAGGGAGCTGAGGATAACGGGAATTAAAATGCATAAGGCACAGGATAATGAAATAATTAAGATCAATATAACAAAGAACCCTGTTTAAAACTGTTGTAAAAAGCAAGTATGCGTAAGAGAAAGTTGAATCAAAAAAGCTTCTTTGAAAGCAGGGAAGTGGGAAATGCTGCTCAGTGTAGAGTTGGTAAAACTTTTGTTTGAAAAGTTATGATGCTAGGATCGTTTTTAAAAGTTTGTCGAGAATTACTTTAGCCCCCGCAATATTTAAAACTTACAATTTTCCAGCTCTAAGCGCAAATCTGTAATGCGCATGCCATATTTGCCATACTCAGCTTAATTTAAAATTCCAGGTTTAAAATCGGAGAATGATCCTTAAAAAAAACGAAGGAGCTTATTTCTAAACTCCTTCATCGAATTGTATCGCCTAAACAGGACAGTTAATAAAATTACTGTGACACCGGCGCTTTCTTTAAATTACGCACCAACAGATTCAGGGTCTCACGATGGTGGGAAAGACGCTGTTCCACCAGCTGGAATTCAACTTTCAGCTTGTCATCCATCTGGTGAATTTTCTCTGCCATAGCAGCCCTTTTGATCTGGATTTCCTGTTCTTTTAATTTGGCCCAGTCATTTAAGGTGTGGGTAAATGCTTCATATTCCAGAGCAATTTTGCTTTTGACATTGGCCATGTCTTCAGTCACGTTATGACCATATACTGCCAGATCCTGCTCGGCATATTTGAACCGCATCGCCAGTTCTGCTTTTTTGATATTAAAACTCGGAATACGGCGCAGATTTTTTGCCAGTCCCAGTTTTGAACAGCTCCAGATCAGCCATTTGGTTGGATCATACTGCCACCATTTCACGCCATTACGGTAATCGTACTGGAAAATGTGATGATAGTTATGATAACCTTCACCCCAGGTCGCAATTGCCAGCCAGAAGTTGTCACGCGCCGTATTTTCATCGGTATATGGGCGTGAACCCCACATGTGGCACAACGAGTTGATAAAGAACGTTACGTGATGGCTTAGAATCAGCCGCACCAGACCACCCAGTAGCAATACGCCCCAGACATCCCCCACAGCCCAGCCAATTGGCAGTAGGATGGCAGCATGGACTGCAATTACCAGAGGGACATAATATTTGTGCTGGAACATCACCACTTTATCATTCAGCAAATCAGGTGCATTTTTATAATTCGGTTCCGCGGCAGGATAATCGCGAAGCATCCAGCCTAGGTGTGCATACCAGAAACCGTTGTTAATAGAATAGGGATCTTTTTCCACATCATCCACATGGCGGTGATGGGTACGATGACCAGAACCCCAGTACAAAATACTGTTCTGTACGGCAAAGGTTCCCATAATCATCAGAATGATTTTTAAAGGCAAGGTGGCCTCATAAGCACGATGTGCCCAAAGGCGATGGTATCCCGCTGTAATACCCAGGCTACTCACGCCCAGTAGAACAAACATGCTGATCCAAGCGGCAAGGCTGAAATCATGGTGATACGCATATAAGGGAATTGCGATCACAGCGACAATGGGCAAAACCACCAAAGCAAAGACTGCGACCCAATTAATTGGGGCTTGAGGTAGGGGAGCATTCATCTCCAACAGCACTCCTGGAACCTGGGAAGGTATAACAAAAAGCAGAGACTACTGCCTGATTTAACAGCAGCAAACTGGTTCATCTTAGCACGCCCCCTGCACCATCACTAGCATTATTGTACAATTGTATTGTACTGGCCGGTAACAGGATAATGAGGGTCTTGGAGGTTATTTTTCTCATCAAGAAAGCATGTTGTTTTCTATTAAATATTTAATCTTTATGAATATTATTAATCTGTCTATGGGGTTAAAACACTTTAAGTGAATATTGGCTTTTGATCCTGAATTCACAGATATAAAACAGGGGAAAAAGAAAATATAACCCGATTTTTGGAAATTTTTATTCTAAAAAATAAGATGGATAAACCTGAATCAAAAAGCAGCGTAATATTACACTTTAAAGTTGCTGCATCATTAATTTGGGATAATCAGTAATCAGGCCTTGAATGCCCCAGTCGCGTAACTCTTTGGCACGGGTCACATCATTGACTGTCCACACGCTAATGCTAAGTGCTGCAGCCTGAGTGGTCCGAATGATGTCTTTGCTGGCTAATTCATCCATCCAGCCAATCTGGCAGCAGCCCAGTTGCAGTGCCTGATCAATCGCCAGATATTTCACATCCGTTTCGACTAAAAGGCCGCGTTTTAAACGGGATTTTTGTTGTTGCAGGGCTTGATGAATTTTGAGGTCAAAACTGGTGATGACGACAGACTGTTCAAAGCCTTGCAATTGCTGTTCGAGTTCAGTGGTGATTTTTTCAGCGTCCGCTTCAGAGGCCACACTTTTGACTTCGACTTCAATATGATCAAAATTCTGAATGATCGTTAAGGTCTGATCCAGCAGAGGCGTGGCTTCAACCTTATGCCATTCCGACCAGCTAACGGCCTGGTTATATAAGGACAGATCCTGACGGCTACATTCATAGAGCGGTTTTTGTAAACCGGTGGTGCGCACAAAGTCATCATCATGCATGATGATCAGTGCATTGTCCTTTAGTTGGCGTACATCAAACTCGACCGCGCTAATTCCAATATCCTGAATGTACTGAAAACCGCCAAGCGTGTTTTCCGGTGCTTCGCCACGCGCACCACGATGACCAATTATGCGCATAGACTGCTCATAAATTGAGAAGGTGAATTCATTATAGGTGTGCGATATGACAAAAAATGATAAGCCCTATTGTCGTCAGATGCTGTGTAAATTCAAGCTACATCTGACGCGTATTTTTAGATGCTAAACTGAAATATAATTTTACTTTTCGATGCTGTCATTGATGTTTTTCTGCCACAGAACCTCTAAACCGCCTTCAGCACGCTGCCAGGTACGTGAGGCCACAAACAGCCAGTCAGAGAGACGATTCAGTAACTGTAGCGAAGCCGCTTGAATATTCTGGTCACGGGAGTGAACCGACATTACGCTGCGTTCTGCACGGCGACATACTGCACGAGCCTGATGGGCAAAACTGCAGACCAAACTACCCGCAGGCAAAATAAAGTCTTTCAGCATCGGTAAGGCTTCATTCATGCGGTCAATATCATTTTCTAGAAATTCAATGGCAACGGGTTGTACCAGATTAAAGTTGGGAATGCAGACTTCACCTCCCAGATCGAACAGCCAGTGCTGGATCAGACTCAGGGATTTATCCCAAGTGGCTTTATCTTCGATTGAACTTACGGAAATTTGTGCGCGTAATACCCCAATAATTGCATTCAGCTCATCCACATCACCCAGTGCAGTGATGCGTAAATCATCTTTAGCCACACGTGAGCCATCGCCCAGTCCTGTGGTGCCTGAATCGCCGGTGCGGGTATAGATTTTACTTAAACGGTGGCCCATGATAGATCCTAAAATAATTAAATGCGGTAAATAAAAAGAATCATGCCATAGGCATGACATGATTCTCAAAAGTATTTATTTAAACTGTTGTGAACTTAATATTTGAAAGTAACACCAGCAGAGGCGAGTCGGCCACCGTTGATGTAATATACCCCATCCAGACTGCCATCATAAGCTGCCTTATATTCCACATCACCAATATTTTGGATGTTGCTAAAGAGCTTGAGGTTAGGGTTGATATTCCAGTAACCATGCAAGTCGACTGTGGCATAGCCCGGTGTATGCTGAGCAGTATCCCAGTCTTTGGCTTTAGACTTGGCAATTAGAGCTGCACTAAGGCCGTATAATTCATTTTGAATACCAGCCGATATAGTTAGAGTCTGGCGTGGACGACGAAGTAAATCGGTATCGCTTATCTCGTTACTTGCCTTTACATAGTGATAGCTGGTTTTTGCAAAGTAATCATTCTGCTTCCAGTTGAGGAAGGCTTCAGCACCTTGCATACGAGCTTCTGCAATGTTGTCGAGGCCCCACGGTGCAGTAGAGGCATAGTCAATCAGTTGATCAATATCGGTATGATAGACAGAAGCTCCCCAGTTCCATGCTGTATTGATTTGATGGTCAAAACCTAGCTCATAAGAGGTGCTTTCTTCAGGCTTTAGATCGGGATTTGCTGAAGAGCCGTAATAGAGGTCATTAACAGTAGGTGCCTTAAAGGCTGTCCCTATATTGCTATAGAGACTGAAAGCCGGAGTCAGGTGATAACGTGCGCCGGCCTGAGCCACATTATGGGAACCATATTTTTCATGATCTTCGATACGATAGCCAGCTTGGGTGCTTAAACGATCAGATTGATATTGATGCTGAATATAATAACCTGTGGTGTCCAAAGCCTGATCGAAAGAGGATACAGCTTTATTGGTTTTGGTTTCCAGGGTTTTATGGGTGGTGCCAAGTGTAATGTTTTGACGCGAACCTAGCTGCTGTTTAAGCATGAGTTCATATTCGTTAGACGTATATTCCGTTATTTCAAAACTGTTTAGCTGTTCCAGATAGTCTTCAAAACGCGAAATACGTGCATCGGCCCTTAAGGTCGGCTTAAGTTGGGTATATGCTTTTAAAGTCGTAATGTTGTTTTTGAAGGCTTGAGCCTTGTCGACGTAACCCGCGCTGTTCCAGTCAAAAGCTTGATAAACCGAAGTCCCTTCATTTTCATTATAGTCCACGCTGAAACCATAGTGGTCTTTGGCCACTCCTGCTTTGGCAGAAAAACCTTTTTGATCATAATTAGATGGAGTCGCATCGGCATGATCAGTAATGTGAGTTCCATCACTTTCAAGGCGTTGGCCACGCAGCTGTGCAAAGAAATCATCTTGTGCAAAATCTGCCCCGATCAGGCTTTTATAGGTATGATGTTCACCGGCTTCAGTTGTTATAAATGCAGCAGGTTTTGTCGGAGTTTGAGAAATAATCTGAACCACGCCCCCAATGGCATTCGTGCCATACAGGACAGAAGCAGGGCCTTTGAGTACTTCAATTTGCTTAATGTCGGTAGTATCTAGAAAGTTTAAAGAGGCAAGACCATTGGCTTCGTTATTGAGGCGGACGCCATCACGCATGACCAGAGTGTGGTCTGAATCTGTACCGCGCATGAAGATTGAGGTTTGCTGACCATAACCGCCAAGCTGTACGACATTGATTGCTGCTTCGGAGCGGAGTAAATCGGCCAATTGTGCGATAGGTGATTGCTCTATGATTTCAGGATCAATGATATTAATCCGCGCCGGTACATTTTCAATTTTTTCTTCCGAACGGGTTGCCGTCACCACAATGGTATCCAAAGATGCTTGTGCAAATTTTTGCTCGGTAGCATACACAGATGAAGTAAAACCCAACGCAAGCGCGATTGCACCTACCAAGGCAGTAGGTTGAAATTGAATAGACATGATATGTGCTCCATACATTCACTCCCCGTGAATGATTGAGTTAAAGAACACAACAAGCAGGTATCCGGACTTAAATGCAGTATTTCGCTACTTACTTATCCACCTTCCCACATCGAATATGCAGTGGCGTAAATCAACAGGATTTATAAAGATAAGCTTTTCATTTTTTACCGTTGCGGGGGCAGTGCTGGATTTACACCAGCTTCCCTAAAGCGAAAGGCTTTGACTTGTTGCAAGTTGTGCGCAGTATAAAGTTGGACACAGATTTAAACAATCTGAATTGAGAATAATCCGTATGAACTTTACGCAAGTTTAAAAATTTGCATTACAATGATTCGCCCCAATCTCATAGATCGGCTATGACATGGGTAGATGTAGAGCCAAAAAACGATGCGAACCCGTGCCAAAATTTGCGGAATTACCCGTGTTGAAGATGTACACGCCGTTGTTCGGGCCGGTGCCGATGCAATCGGATTTGTGTTCTATCCGCCGAGTCCGCGCAGTGTGACAGTGATACAGGCAGAAGCTCTCATCCAGGCCGTACCCGCCTATGTACAGGTGGTTGGGCTATTTGTGAACAGTACGCTTGAAGAAATTCAGCTTCTTTTAAAAACCGTGCCGCTGGATATCCTGCAATTTCATGGTGACGAAACACCTGAACAGTGCCAAAGTATGGCACAGGCTGTAAGTCGGCGTTGGTACAAGGCCATTCAGGTCAAACCGGAGCTGGATATCGTTGCAGAAATTCAACGCTACCAGAAGGCAGGGGCCAGTGCCGTGCTGTTAGACGCATGGCATCCAGACTTAAAAGGTGGCACCGGGCACAGCTTTGACTGGAACACATTTCCCCAACTCAATATTCCTTTGATCTTGGCAGGGGGGTTAAATCCTGACAATATCGAACAGGCAATTCTCACCACACATGCGTATGCGGTGGACGTGAGCGGCGGTGTCGAGTCCGCAAAAGGTATTAAAGACCAACAACTCATCGAACGCTTTATGCAAGGAGTCCTACGTGGATCAGCAAAATAATGTGATTGACTATACCCAATTCCCGGATGAACGCGGGCATTTCGGTATTCATGGCGGGCGTTTTGTGTCAGAAACTCTTATGGCAGCTCTGGAAGACCTGGAGAAGCTGTATTTCCGTATGAAAAATGACGAACAGTTTTTGGCAGAATTCGACCGTGACCTCGCTTACTACGTAGGTCGTCCAAGTCCGCTTTATCATGCTGAACGATGGTCGAAAGAGTTGGGTGGTGCGCAAATTTACTTGAAACGTGAAGACTTAAACCATACAGGTTCGCATAAAGTTAATAACACAATTGGTCAGGCGCTGCTGGCAAAACTGTCTGGTAAAAAACGAATTATTGCCGAAACAGGTGCGGGCCAGCATGGGGTGGCAACCGCAACAATTGCTGCACGTTTGGGCCTTGAATGTGTGGTTTTTATGGGTGCAGAAGACGTGAAACGTCAGGCGATGAACGTCTATCGGATGCGTCTGCTCGGTGCGACTGTAGTACCGGTTGAAAGCGGCTCTAAAACCCTGAAAGATGCCATGAATGAAGCCATGCGCGATTGGGTGACCAATGTGGATTCAACTTATTATGTGATTGGTACGGTTGCAGGTCCACATCCATATCCGCAACTGGTTCGTGATTTCCAGTCGATTATCGGTCGTGAAGCACGCCGTCAGATTCAGGAACAGGCTGGCCGTTTACCGGATGCACTGGTGGCCTGTGTGGGTGGTGGTTCAAATGCGATGGGCCTATTCTATCCGTTCTTAAACGATCAAGACGTGAAAATGTATGGTGTTGAAGCAGCAGGCTATGGCATTGAATCCGGCAAGCATTCTGCACCTTTAAATGCAGGTCATGTCGGAGTATTGCATGGTAACCGGACTTATTTAATGTCTGATGATCAAGGTCAGATTATTGAAACCCATTCAATTTCTGCGGGGCTGGATTATCCGGGCGTGGGGCCTGAGCATAGCTTCCTGAAAGATATGCACCGTGTCAATTATATGCCGATTAATGATCAGGAAGCTTTACAGGGTTTCCGTGATTTGACCAAAATTGAAGGTATTATTCCTGCGCTGGAAAGCTCGCATGCAATGGCTTATGTGACCAAACTTGCTCCAGCGATGGAGAAAGATCAGATCATTATTGCGACGGTCTCGGGCCGTGGAGATAAGGACTTGATGACGGTCGCGCGTATTGATGGTGTAGAAATGGTAGAAATGTAATCGGATTTTGAACTGTCTTGAGTCCTTCTCTGAGAAGGACAGCATAGACTCTAGTCAACTTGAAACAGCACCTGAAAATTGCAGGTGCTGTTTCATTAAAGACAGTATAAAGTAAAGCAAGAAGCGGCTATCAATAGCCGCTTCTTGCTTGTAATGCTTCTCCGCTTTCACCAGGAGAAAAATGACGGATTAATGTGCTTCATCCCAGTTTTTGCCCTTACCGACTTCAACTACCAGTGGCACAGAGATTTCAATCACCGATTGCATGACCTCAGCCAGTTTTGGGGCCAGCTCATCAGCAATGGCTTCATCGACCTCAAATACCAGTTCGTCATGCACTTGTAGCAGCATTTTAGCCTGATCTTTAGGCAGCATTTTGTCAACTTCGACCATGGCTATTTTAATAATATCGGCTGCCGAGCCCTGTAAAGGCGCATTAATAGCAGCACGTTCTGCGGCCTTGCGTACCATCATGTTACGCGCATCAATGTCCGGAGTATATAAACGGCGTCCAAGAATGGTTTCAACAAAGCCTTGTTCCAGAGCAACCTGACGGGTGCGCTGCATATATTCATAAATTCCCGGGTAACGGCGGAAATACTGTTTGATATATTCCTGTGATTCCTGACGGGTAAAGCCGAGCTGGCGCGTCAGGCCAAATTCAGACATGCCATATAACAGGCCGAAGTTAACAGCCTTGGCCTGACGACGCTGGTCACTGCTGACCTCTTCGAGTGGAATACCTAGAACTTCGGCAGCAGTACGGCGGTGTACGTCCTGTCCATGAATAAAGGCATCGACCAGCGCATCATCCTGAGACAGATGTGCCATCAGGCGTAACTCGATTTGTGAATAGTCGGCTGCCAGCAGGACGCGACCTTCGGGTGCAATAAAGGCTTTACGGATTTGACGGCCGATTTCGGTACGAATCGGAATGTTTTGCAGGTTCGGATCGGTTGAAGATAAACGGCCAGTCGCAGTGAGTGCCTGATGATAACTGGTATGGACGCGATGTGAGCTATTATTGACCTGCTTTAACAGGCCGTCGGTATAAGTGCTTTTTAGTTTGGATAGGCCGCGATACTCCAGAATCAGTTCGGCAATCGGATGTTCCAGTTTTTCTAAAACGCTTTCACTGGTGCTGTATTGTCCGGTCGCGGTCTTTTTACCGCCTTTTAAACCCAGTTTTTCAAATAAAACTTCACCGACCTGTTTCGGAGAGCTGACATTAAACGCTTCACCGGCCATTTCTGTGATCTGGTTTTCTAAGGCTTGCATGGTTTTAGAAAAATCGCAGCTCAACTGATCCAGAAAGCCGAGGTCAAGCTGAATCCCGTTTTCTTCCATGCTGGTCAGGACGCGTGCTACCGGCATTTCAATATTGTGCAGAAGATTGACCAGTTCCGGATAGGCTTGCAGTTTTGCACTTAAAACTTCATAAAGTCGATACGTTACATGCGCATCTTCTGCGGCATAGTGCGTTGCAGTCTCAATCTCAATCTGGTTAAAGGTTTTCTGTTTGGCACCTTTACCGGCCACCTGTTCATAGGTGGTGGTTAAATGGCTTAAATAAAGACGTGCGACATCATCCATGCCATGCCGGGTTGCAACCGAGTTAAGGACATAAGAGGCGAGCATGGTATCAAAATACCAGCCTGCTAAATGAATACCGTGATTCTCCAGTATATGTGCATCGTATTTCAGATGATGGCCAATTTTCTGAATCGCCTCATCTTCCAGAATCGGTTTGAGCTGCGCCAGAATATCTTCACGATTGAGCTGTTCAGGTACACCTTCATAATCATGTGCCAGCGGGATGTAATAGGCATTTTCTGCATCAAAAGCCACTGAGAAACCGACAATTCGCGCCACGCGATAATCCAGACTGGTGGTTTCGGTATCAAAAGCAAAGCGTTTTTCTGTGCTGAGACGCTCCAATAGCTGGTCCCAGTCGTCCTGATTTAAAACTGTATGATAGGTCGCCTTACCGAGCTGGTCATTCTCACTACTGAGCGTTGCTTGCTGGTCATCCACCTCTTCAGGCTCAGAGGCGGCTTTAGCAGTTATAGATTGGGCCGCCTGTTTATAATTGCGGTTATTCGGGTTATGAGGATGATCCAGCGACTGTAACTGATTACGGAATTCCAGCTCGGTATACAGATTGCGTAAAGCTTCAACATTCGGTTCTTGCAGCTTCAGGTCCTCATAGCCAAAACTCAAATCCAGATCGCAAATAATACTGGCCAGTTGATGATCCAGAGTGATGCCCTCGACATTGTCTTTAATATTCTGGCCGACTTTCCCTTTGATCTTGTCGACATTTTCCAGAATGCTACCGATGCAGCCATATTCAGTCAGCAGTTTGGCAGCAGTTTTGGCACCCACTCCCGGTACACCTTTAATACCATCCGAGGCATCACCCATCAGGGTCAGATAGTCAATGATCTGGTTGGGCCACACGCCAAACTTTTCAAAAACCCCATCGACATCCATTGGTTTTTCTTTAAAGCTGTCTTCCAGGGTCACTTTGTCGGTCACCAGCTGGGCCATATCTTTATCACCGGTAGAAATCAGTACCTGATGGCCCAGCGCTTCAGCACGTTTGGCCAGGGTGCCAATGATGTCATCTGCCTCAGCACCCGGCAGCATATGCAAGGGAATGCCCAAGGCACGGATCAGGGCATGTAAATACGGGATCTGCTGAGATAATTCTTCCGGCATGCTGGGACGGTCACCCTTATAAATCGGTGACAGTTCATGGCGGAAGGTCGGTTCTGGTGTATCGAAGATCACAGCCATATAAGTCGGCTGGGTACGGCGCATCAGTTTTTGAATGGCAGAAATCGCACCACGAATTGCATTGGTGTGCAGACCGGTTGACGTGGTTAATGGTGGTACTGCGTGAAAGGCACGAAATAAAAAGTAAGAGCCATCGACCAAGACAAATGGTGGCATGTAATCAATTCCTTATTCAAAAAACTGCTTTATTGTACGTGATTTTTACTGCACTCGCTGAGGCAAGTCCCGTTCCACAGCTTAGCGAATATCGGGTGAAGATGAAATAAGCAGTGCCAGCTGTTGTATGATGGAAAAGTTCAGGAGAGAGAGAATGATAAGAATGACAGCAGGGCAAAATGAGTTGCGTATGATCTGGCTGATTAGCCTTTTTATCATTGGGGTCAGTGCTTGGTATCTGGATTTGCAGATCGTTACTTATTTATCTGGCTTGGGCTTTTTGATCAGCGTGATGCAATATATCAGTGCGGTGGAAACATCAGTACGTGATATGGCCAGTCCGGCGCAGCGTATTGTTCCGGCCAACTCTAAAGTTCCACTGTATATCTCTTCTATTATCGCGATTGTGGGTGGGGTAAGCGAACTCAACTGGCTGATAGGCATCGGGGTAACTGCCTGGATTTTCTTTCTCTTGCGCTGGCTGCAACGTCTGGAACGGAGTGTCCTTCAGCTACAAGCGCGCCATCCATCTGCAAAGCAGGCTCATCCAAACAGCATGCCAGAAGATATGGCAGAACCGGTAAGGGAGTCATCTGTTTCGGAACAGCCACAGCTTATTGAGCAAATCCAGCACTGGATTTTTCGTGGTAATCCGGTGTTAAAAGCTGCAATTACCATTCTGGTGATTGGCATTATTTTATTATTGCGTTTTGCGACAGAGCACTGGCAACTCAGCCTGGCGGTGAAATTAGCACTGGTGGCGCTGGCTGCCCTCATGGTGACCGGACTGGGCTATGCTTTAATGGCGAAAAACCGGAGTTTTGCTCTGGCACTGGAAGGCTTGGGGCTGGGTGCCCTGTTCCTGACCTTATTTTTTGCCTATTACAGTCTGGTGATTCCTGGCTTGGTGCTGGCCGCTCTGGTTTTTATGATTATTCTGGCGCTGACCCTCTACTTAAGTCTGAAACAGGACAGTATTGAACTGGCAGTGATGGCCTTATTTATAGCTTATCTGGCACCGTTTACCCTGCCAACTCGAGATGCTTCTGCGGTGGAGTTTATCAGCTATTATCTGCTGATCAATATCGGAGTATTGTTGCTGAGCAGTTTCAAGCCCTGGAAAATTCTGAACCAGATTGCTTTTTTGGTCACCGTCATGGTCGGTGGACTCTATAGCCTGATACATGGCACCACCCATGAACGCTATCGTATGACCGCTCTGATTCTTGCCCATAGCACAGTCTTTATCTGGCTAGGTTTTCGCTTTAGCCAGTTGCTGGCCAAGCAGGATCTGTCCCGTTTTCGCTTAAAACCGGTACTTGATCTGGCCCTCATTTTCGCTGCCCCGATTATTGCCTATCTCTTTTTATACCTGATCCATTTTAACCAGCCTGAGCAGAAACTCTGGCAAGCCGGTTTAAGTCTGCTATTTGCTTTGGTCTTTGCCATCTGTTGGCACGTGGTTCGTCATAGAGAAACGGTTCAGATCATTTCACAAAGCTATCTGAGCCTGATGCTGATTTTCCTGGCGCTGATTCCACCTATTTTATTGACAGAGCAGTGGAGCGTTGTGGGCTGGGCTATTGAAGGACTACTCATCTATCTCTGGGCCTTGGAAAAAAATATCCGTGTCGCACATTACCTGAGCATGGGACTGTTGCTGATGGCAGGATTCAGTAGCCTATATTATCTGGTTGAGCTTAATCCGATACCTCGAGAGATCTACTGGATTCTGAGCGTCTGCTATGTGGCCGTGGTCTTTCTTAGCCAGCTCAAAGCCGAATACCGCCAGCAGCTGAATAGTTTCAGTATCAGCTTTCTAAGCCTACTCAGTTTTGCCGCAACCCTGATTCTCTTTGCCTTGCTAGAAGATGAGTTTGCTCAGGACTATGCCTATAGTTTGAGCTTGTTCAGTCTTACGCTTGGTTATGTCATTTTAAGTGAAATCGTCCAGCATAAACATCAGGAATGGGGCTGGTTATTGCCCAAATGGAGCGGGCTTACACCTTTGATGGTGATTGCAGTCATCGTGGCTGTGGATCATAGTCAGAATGCCGTACTGGTCTGGCAAAGTGATCTGGAACGTGGCGTATTTGGCTTCTCAGCGCTATTGCTGACTACGTTATGGCTAAGACCGATAAAGGGCATGGAGCTGTCTAAAGAGTGGATGAGTTTTGGTGGATTCAGCAGTTTGGCCTTGGCCAGCCTCTGTCTGATGCCGAGCATGCTTTATCTGAGTATGGTGATTTTACCGCTGGTTTTCTGGCTCTGGTGCTATAGGCAACCAGCAAATTCAGACTGGTGTTTGTTCTGGCAGAGTAAAAGCTGTCTGTTTCTGATGGGAGGGTGGTTACTGTGCTCACAACTTTTCAATCGGCAAGCTTTTGAATACTACTGGCTGCCGCTACTCAATCCCTTTGATCTGATTAGCTTGGCGATGCTGACCAGTTTTATCTGGATGCTGTTACAACAAATTCGGGCCGGACAGGACCGCGGCATGATGTCGGTGTTGATGGTACTGAGTCTGCTGTGGCTGTCGAGTTATATCGTTTTACGCGCCTTACATATGTATCTGCAAACCCCCTTTAATAGTCTGGCGCTATGGAGCAATGCCACAGTCCAGCTGAGCCTGACCATCCTGTGGGTATTGCTGGCATGGGTAACCATGTGGACTGCAACCTTAAAAAAACTTAAACCGATGTGGGTTCTAGGGGGCAGTATTCTGGTGATAGTCAGTTTGAAACTGGTGTTATTCGACCTGTCGCATACTGGTACGCTGACCCGGGTGATTTCTTTCCTGCTGGCTGGTGGAGTGATGTTATTCATTGCCTATATTGCACCGATGCCAGAGGGAGAAAAGATCTAAGAAGAGCTTCAAGATGGTTTGAGTAGTTCACCCCCTCCCTTGGTAAAAGGGAGGGGGTGGAACGACATTATTTTAAATACGGCTCTCTTTTTAACTCTTTTTCATTGGCATATTGGTCAATCTCTGCATTTTCCAGTGGGCGGGACAGTGGATGATCGACAAAGCCCATTTTCGGAACTGGAATCTCAATCTGGTTGTCGACAAAGCCGTTACGAATCCGTTCCTGCATTTCATCTCGTACTTGCAAATAATTTTCCTGCTGACACCAAATGGCAAACAGTAATTCAATTGAAGATTCACGGAAGGCAGTCACTGTTACCGCCGGTTTCGGATCAGCCAGAACTAGCGGATATTTATTGGCAACATCAAGCAGTACTTCACGCACTTTAATAATGTCTTCATGAAAGTTAATCGCCAGAGTAATCGGAATGCGCCGGATCGGGAATTTGGACAGGTTCTGTACTGGGGCACGAATCAGCTGTTCATTCGGCAAACGCACATAAATATTGTCCTGGGTCAAAAGCTTGACCGAGAGCAAGTCAATAGAGATGACTTCACCTTCAATTGCATGTCCGCGAATTAAGGTAATCTGAATAGTGTCGCCCACCTCAAAAGAGCCTTCACCAATCAGGAACAGTCCGCTGATCAGGTTGGAAGCAGACGTTTGTGAAGCAAAACCCAGAGCGACTGTTAAAATCCCCGCAGCACCCAGGAAGACACTCAGTTTAAAGCCGGCTTCTTTCAAGCTGGCCATAATGAATAGCAAGAAGATGAAATAAAAAATCCCGCGCCGCCAGACCAGTTTCTGATGCGCATTGAAACGCATACCGATAGTGCGAATAAACGTATTGGAAACAAAACGTGCAATCAGAAAACCAATAAAACTTAATACCACTGCCACCAGAACTTCAGTCAGGCGCTCCGTATTAATATTGGTAAATACGGCCTTGAGACTGCTGGTGATTTCGGCTGGAAGACTCGAATTAGGCATCACACGCTCTTAGAAAAATGAATCAAACATATTAAATAAATTTCCCGCCGGATCACGCGGTGGATGTAAATAATTAACTTCGCCTGCATGGGGAGGAGTGCGGTTTTCCACCCGAATCCGCGGCGGACGGTCCAGTCCTTCATGCAATACTTTAATTTGAGATGTCCATAAGCGCCCAGTACTTTCACTATAAAAGAGGGGCAAGGCCAGAACGGGAACACTCATGCGGTCAAAACGCAGCTGCTGGTGACTGGTATTATGAAACTCAATTGGGGTGACAGCCCGAAACGCACGGGGACGTAATTGCTTCAGTTCAGTCCGGCCATCGACCGCGGTAGCATAACAAATTTCACCCGAGCGATGATTCGGTCCGAACCAGGTGTCTTTGGGTAGAATTACCGGAAGATCAAAAATGGGTTCACGTTGACCTTCGACAAAACCGGCAATCCAAAGCGGGGTACTGATATATAAAGTCCCGCGCTGACCGGCTGGAATATAAATCGGATCAACCGGTTTAATCACTACCGAGCGATCAGCCAGGCGAGGCATCAGCTGCAGTTTGCTTTGAGTCAGCTTGAACATATAGCGTTCGATTTTGACCGGCGAAGGGAAGGCAAAATGTGGATCATCAATCTGATGCCACTGCTGCTCATAATCATACTGTACCGCAGGCCGGTAATATTCCAGACGCCACTCCTGCAAGCCGCGGGTCAGGCGGAACAGCAGGGAGCCGAATTGCCAAGCCTTAGATTCATTAATTTCAAAATTCTGCTCTCCCCACCACTGTATTTTGGGAGATGTTAAGCTATATTCCTCTTGATCTTGTGACAATCCTGGCTCCCTTTCTTGCTAAATCTTTGAAAACATACTTCACGCTGTCATATGCTTAGAGTACACTCAATTTAAATTTTTTCATCATTATTATAATCTGCAATGCAAGTACTGAAACAATTACAAATTCCATATAGTTTCGCCAAGCGTCATGGTGTGCTGTTGCGTTATGAGGGTGATCAGGCCTTCATTGTCCGCCGGGACAATACCTCCATGCTTGCATTGCAGGAAGCACGCCGCTTACTGGGACATCCTGCGCATTATCTGCTGTATAGCGAGCAGGAATTTAACCAGTTGCTGAGTGCCAGTTTTGCTGGCGACAGTGGCGAGTCGCAGCAGGTCGCAGCTGGTCTGGAAGACCATCCCGACTTGCTTAGCCTGGCCGAATCGGTTCCGGAAGCTGAAGACCTGATGGATCAGGAAGATGATGCGCCCATTGTCCGGCTGATTAATGCCTTATTGTCCGAAGCCATTCGGGTAGGTGCCTCGGATATCCATGTCGAATCATTTGAGAAAAGACTGTCTGTACGCCTGCGTGTCGATGGGCAACTGCGCGAGATTGTCCAGCCACGCCGTGAACTGGCTCCTTTGCTGGTTTCCCGGATTAAAGTGATGGCCAAGCTGGATATTGCCGAAAAGCGCATTCCCCAGGATGGCCGTATTTCCTTACGTCTGGCAGGACGTGAAGTCGATGTTCGGGTCTCGACCTTGCCTTCGTCTTATGGTGAACGGGTGGTAATGCGTCTGCTGGATAAGCAGGCTGGCCGCCTCAATATGACCCATCTGGGCCTAATGAGTAAAGACTATGAGCGTTTAAAGACGCTGGTACATCGTCCGCATGGAATTATTCTGGTCACCGGCCCTACGGGTTCGGGTAAAACCACTACCTTATATGCCGCGCTGTCTGATCTGAATGATGGTTCTAAAAATATTCTGACCGCAGAAGACCCAGTAGAGTATCAACTGGAAGGGATTGGCCAGACTCAGGTCAATACCAAAGTTGATATGACTTTTGCCCGGGCTTTAAAAGCCATGCTGCGTCAGGATCCTGATGTGGTGATGGTCGGTGAAATTCGTGATCTGGAAACTGCAGAAATTGCGGTACAGGCCTCGCTTACCGGTCATCTGGTACTTTCCACATTACATACCAATACTGCAATTGGTGCCGTGACCCGTCTCAAAGATATGGGCATCGAACCATTTTTATTATCCAGCTCTTTAATTGGGGTGGTAGCTCAGCGGTTGGTTCGGACTTTATGTCCGCACTGCGCGACCTGGCAAGCAGCAGATAGTTTTGAAAAAGGTCTGTTTGAAAATATCGAGCATCCACAGGAATTAAAATTACCGCAACCGCAAGGCTGTGAACGCTGTGGCAATACCGGTTTTAGCGGGCGTACCGCGATTTATGAAATTGTACCGGTAGATGACCATATGCGCCGTTTGATTCATGGCAATGCCGCAGAATATGAACTGGAAAATTATGCACGCCAGCAGTCTGGCTCCATTCGGGATGATGGCTTGCGTAAAGTCTTGGCAGGGAAAACCACGATTGAAGAAGTGCTGCGTGTTACCAATGAAGCGGCGGAGTCATGAAAATACGCTTCTTTGTTTTTTAACATGCTTGAAGCTGTTAGAGCACTGATATTCTCAAAATGCAATTTGCAGAGTCTGTGCCAAGAAAAGGGGCACTCGTCCTTTCGCCGTTAAGCCATAAATATGATGAGGGATAGTGATAAAACCCCAATAAAACCTTAAAAGGGTATTATTTATTATTTTGAATAGGGTTAATGGGCTATTGACCTAAATTAATCTATGTTTCGATCAATTGCTTGTATCTAACCTAATGGATATGAAAGGAAACTCTTTTTAAAAAACTTGTTTTTCATGGGGGCATTTTTATTGACCATCCTTGAAAATAATGAAAAACCGACTTGAGAGCAAGCCGGTCTTTTTTGAATGGTTGTACTATATTCAGCTAAAGAAACTTATGGATAGTCAATCTTATGGTTTATTTTCAAGCTTTCTTTCCTCAATGTGCTGAATAAGTGGGCTAGAAAGAAAAGAGCATCTAATAAATATTATTCCATATGACGCCCGTTAATTTAATCCACATCAACATCTATCCAGATGAATGGTGGCTTGAAAATCAAACAATCACATTTAATACCACATCAATATTACCACGGGTGGCATTTGAATAAGGGCAGACAATATGTGCTGCATCTACCAGTTTTTGAGCTTCAGCTCGGTCCATGCCTTCTAAATGAATGTTTAAGGTCACTTCAATACCAAAGCCTGTTGGAATCGGACCAATGCCTACATCACCTTCAATATAGGCATCTTTACTGATATTAAGCTTGTCACGGTTCGCAACAAATTTCATTGCACCTAAAAAGCAGGCGGAATAACCTGCGGCAAACAGTTGTTCAGGGTTGGTGCCGCCACCTGGGCCGCCCATTTCTTTAGGCACCGCCAATTGTACATTCAGAATCTGATCATCGGTGGTGGCATGGCCATCACGACCACCGGTGGCTTTGGCATGTGCGGTATATACAGCTTTTTCTAATGACATAAGATGAATCCCTATTTATTTTAATAGAGCTTCTATACTCCCTAATTTTTGGCCCAGTATAAGAGGGATTTTGTTAATTTATGCAAGTAGTATGCAGTCAGGGGGTTAAAACTCGCTTAGGAAAGCTGCAATAATTTACGATGTTCGATAAGTGGCATGGCTTTCCGCACTTTGGCCTGTTCAGCCAGATCAAATTCGACCGTAATAATCTGTGCTCCTTCCGCATGTACCATATCCAGAAGTTGACCGCGGCTATTTGCAGCTGCGCTATGTCCCCAGGTTTGACGTTTTTCGCCGTGCCAGCCTTGTTGCGCTGCACCTAGAACCGTACACTGGGTGTCCATGCTGCGTGCCTGTAATAATAACTGCCAGTGCATTTGTCCGGTGGTATAGGTAAAAGCAGAAGGTGCAGTCAAAATATTTGCGCCTTGGGCACGCAGCTTCAGGGCAAGTTCAGGAAAGCGCAGGTCATAACAGACCATCAGGCCGATATTTCCAAAAGGTGTTTGAGCCACAACTAATTCATCACCGGGTTCAAAGAACCTGGATTCCTGGTAGCCACCGACTGCATCACCCACCTGTACATCAAACAGGTGAATCTTGTCATAACGGGCTTCAGTCCGCTCCGGGCTGATACAGAGACTTACAGTACGTACCCGACCATCTTCAATCACAGAACCATCAGGACGATAAGGGCAGGGTAAAGTTCCTGCGACAATCCAGATCTGATATTGCTGAGCAAGCTGCTCCAGACGCTGCTGGATTGCTTCAAACTGGGCTGCAGTTTCGCGCTGCTTTCCTGCGGCGAAACAGACGAAATTTTCAGGAAAGACAATCAGCTCTGCCCCTTGGGCTTTACTCTGTTGAATTAATGACTCGATTACTGTGAAATTTTGTTCAATTTCATTTTGGGAATTCATTTGTGCAACAGAAACTAAAGTCATGGAGGCTCCTTATGGTCGGTTCATACCTTTTGTTCGGAAGTTTTATCTAAACTGTCTTGTTCTTTCTGTAACTGTTTGACCAGAGGTTCAAACATATTCTGGTTGCTCTGATTTAGCTTCATTAAGGTCTTGTGGGCATCCAGAACAGTACTCAGCATCGCCTGATGGGTGATATGTTCTTCCATCAGGGCGCGCGTACATACATTTGAATCACCACAGTAATTCAGAATCACGAAAACCTGTCCCAAGCCCATACTATTGGCCAGAGTGGTAATATCCGAGTTGGTAGACAACATAACCGGCTGAATTTCATGGATTTGCTTGAGTTTCAGTCCTAACTTTGCCAAGACACCCAGTACAGTACTATCAATGAAGCTGGTTTCAGTCAGATCCACTATTGCACCAACCACGTTGTCTTGCTGTTCAAGTTTGTTCAGTAATTTATCTAGACTAATACAAGATTGAGCACGCACTTCGCCAATAAGCTTAAAAATATGCGTTCCATTCAAACTTGCATATTCAACATGACCTGTTGACATATAAATGCCATTTGCAGAGAAGGATATTAAATTATCCCATAGGGTACTTAGATACTCAAGTAGCCGAAAGTCCTGATTAAATTAAGTGCTTATAAAGCCTGTAAATATATTAGGCTGTGTTGATATTTCATAAATGGCTTGTACTGTAAGCTAAAACTCAGCGGATGAGACATGAAACCAAGGAAATCAGGCTATTGCCAAGCTTCATAACGAAATTTGAGACAGTTTTAGCTGCATGACAAGCACAAAGCGTTGCTTTGTTTAAAGCGCAAAGATGAGTATATTTTCTGCTGCTATCTGGTGATGAGTGATTCATCTAGAATGACTAACTTTCTGGCCTGATGCCTTATGCCAGCTAAAAAATCTTGCGAGGCCTATCTCTTGCGTCGCAAACATAGGCGGAGTATCGACAGACCCTATTACTTGACCCTTATAAAACTTAGGAAAGCAATATCATCAGCGACATGTTCGGGTATTTCAAGTGATTGATTTTTAAGGTGGTGTAGAAGGTGGGTAAACTGTTCGTTCAGGCCGCCTTCAAAGGGTTCCAGAGCGCCATCGGAGCAGATGAAAAAGCGAGCATTACGGCTTAAGATATATTCATATTCTTCAACTTCCAGCTCTTCGGTCAGTCCCAGAGGAAAACTGCTGGTTGTAAAAATTTTAGGTTCCTGGTTGGGCTCAAGGATAATCGGCGGTGGATAATGTCCTGCACTGGACCATTTTAAGACATGAGTTTCAAGGTTCAGTACTCCAGCAATCATGGTGATATGTTTTTCAATATTTTCCTGAACCAGCATGCCATTGAGCTTTTTGATCAGCTCGCGAGGCGTTTTGGAGCGGCCATGAAAGGCAGCCATCCATGAGGTTAATAAACTGCTGGTGACACCATGTCCCGACACATCTGCCAGATAAAATAAGACCTCTTTATCGCTAATTTTCCAGTAATCATACCAGTCACCTGATAAATAGGCCGAAGGCTGAAAACAGGTTTCGACCTCATAATTAAGCAGTTCAATCGGATTGGGCAATAGGCGTTTTTGCAGTTCTGCGGCAGAAGGCAGATCACGGCTATCCTGGTTGCGTTTATATTGTGCATCAATTTTTTGTAGAGCGGGAAGTGGTTGTTCCGGCAGTTGGTTCCAGATCCATCCAGCCAAGGCACCCTGTTGCCAAGCCTGTGCCAGCGCAGTCCCTTCATGTTCCAGAGCCAGGACAATCGTTGGAAGATTCCACTGATAATGCAAATAATCATGTACATCAGCAATTGCAATAATCGTAGCATCATACAGCTCATGGTCATCCGGCAGGATGACTTGAACATGCGGAAGTGCCTCAAGAACCTGGTCCAGATAGGGAATATCACGAGTGGGTTGAATGAAATACATAGATAGATGATTCGATCTTAGGGCTGTCTACTTAAGGTGTACTATAACAAGCAAATTATGGCTAGCGCACAGATTTCGCTAACCATTTAATTAAAATATCGGACTTAGAAGAGTTCGTTGGTGGTGTTGAATTCAGGCTCATTAAAAGACTCGTCTGCCGGACCTTCATCATCAAAGTCATCCTCGAGAAAGAGAGACTCTTGCTCAGTACCCTTCTTTTCAGCAATGGCATAATTGGTTCGTTGCAAATAGATGTCACGAATCTGCGCATAACGATCACCTGTCAGCACACTTTCGACATCCAGATATTCGCTACGTGTATCAATACCGCGCCAGAACTGGTCGGCCCAGTACAAGCCATCGTGATCTTCCAGCATATATTTTTGTGGACGCGCTTGACTGTCGGCTAATGTTCCAATCACGCCACGTACTGAACTTGGACCCAAAATAGGCAACATCAGATAAGGCCCAGAAGGAACACCGTAATATCCTAAGGTCGTTGCAAATTTTTCATCTTCATGAGTGAGACCTAAACGACGTGCAGGATCTGCCAGACCCAAAGTGGTCAAGGTGTTAATGGTAAAACGGCCTAAAGATTTTGCTGCGTGTGCTGGGCGGCCTTGGATCAACTGGTTAACCGCATTCCAAGGTTCGCCTAAATTACTGCGAAAATGGGTGTAACTGCCACGAACTTCTTGAGGGAGCTTTTCTTTATACTGTACAGCTACCGGACGTACAATTGTACGGTCAATGGCATCATTAAATTGATATACCTTTCTGTTCCAGAATTGAAAAGGATCTTTTACTTCTTCTGCTTGAGCAGCAGTAGCATCTACTTTAAGCTGGCTTTGCAGATGATTGACCTTAGAAGAAATTTTGGCTCTTAAAGGGACTGGTGTAAAGGTGACAGATTCACTTTCCATCTCAAGCCCAGTATTTTCCTCAGCTGCAAAAGATGAACTAGAGGCCAAAGCGAGTAAACATAGAGATAAGTAAATTGAGCGATGCATAAGGAAAATCCCGAGGCCTTTTTCTGAGTATGGTGGCACTGTTCAACTAAAATAATAAACTGTATTGTCACGAATAGGAGGAATTTAAGCGAAATTGTATAGAAAATGAATTAAAACATCATAAATGGCTAAAAAAAAGACATGTAATTTAATTTTTTAAAAATAGGTGTTGCAAGCTCCCTGAAATACTGTAGAATGCACATCCATCGGCAGTGATGAGGATTAAAACTTGTTAGGAAACAAGGATTTAGCACAAGGTGTTGAGTTTAGGTGTCTTGAATGAGTTTAAAAATAATCGGATTTACTGGTTGACTTTCTACAAAGAAAGCGTAACATAGCCGACCTAGCTTGCTGCTGACGAAGTAGCAAGAAGATCATTAAGAGATTATGAAGAACAACTTGTGTGGATTTTTACTGGTTGATTGATCGAAATATTATCATTGATTGATTGGTTTAAATTACTCGAAGTTTATTTGAGAGAATTTGTCAGAAAATTGATGAGCCAAGATTG
>NZ_VLSR01000058.1:0-477 GCF_007558235.1 Acinetobacter sp. RF15B
AAGCAAGATGAGCTAGCATTTTGCTTCCGACCGACCAAAGTCAAAGTTGCATCATGAACTATACTCATCTTACTCAAGAAGAAAGATATCAGATTTCCACATTGTTACGTGAAGGTTTTTCTAAACGTTATATCGCCTGGAGGCTAAATCGCTCACCTTCCACTATTTCCAGAGAAATAGCACGTAATCGGGCAAGGAATGGTTATTTCGCTCAACATGCCCATAAATTAGCTCGCAGACGGCATTGTCCTAATCCCAAAAGAATCCCTTATGATACTTGGGTACAGGTCATTGCTTATCTTGATCTCCAATGGAGTCCCGAACAGATTGCTTCTCATGTTTCAGTCAGCCTGCATTCCATATACAGGTTTATACAGCAGGATAAAAGCAGAGGTGGTGTGCTCTTCCACAACTTACGTTTCAGAAATCAAAGGAAGAGAAAATATGGCTCTATTGAGACTCGTGGCCAACTGACAA
>NZ_VLSR01000011.1:0-75007 GCF_007558235.1 Acinetobacter sp. RF15B
GCTGGCGACCATAGCAAGAGTGAACCACCTGATCCCTTCCCGAACTCAGAAGTGAAACCTCTTTGCGCTGATGGTAGTGTGGGGTTACCCATGTGAGAGTAAGTCATCGCCAGCTCATTATTCAAAATCCCCCTGCTAAAAAGCAGGGGGATTTCTTTTTTATAAAATGAAAAATAAAAATCAGAACAATGGTTGGGATGTCCTGCTAGAGAAATAGAGTGCAAAGAAAGGAGTTGAGGGTATCCATCTTTAAAATATCAATAAAACTATAAATAAGTGAAGGTGAGTGTGGAATTTATAAAAACTATGCTATAACAAATAAAACGGCATAAAAATTGCTTATAAAATGAGATTTCTATAATAGGAGGGTACATGAAATTATCCATGGGCTTGAAAATTGCAAACTCGCTCTCCTTAACTCCGCAGCTTCAACAAGCGATTCGCTTATTGCAATTATCCAGCCTAGAGTTGGAACAAGAAATACAATTACAACTAGACAGTAACCCTTTATTAGAAGAAGTTGAAGAGCAAATTAGCACTGAAAACCTCTCAACAATTGATGTAGATCAACAAGATTTAACCCATGCGTTAAATGCAGATCATCTTCCTGATGATTTACCAGTTGATACAGATTGGGATGATGTTTATACCCATCAACCTACCAGTCTCAGCGCGGCAGATTTTGAAGAGCGTGAGGATAATCGCCAGAGGCAGCAAAGCTTGCAAGAACATATGCTTGAGCAGATTAATCTTTTACACTTTTCCAAGGTTGATCAGCTCATTGCCTACTGTATTGTTGACTCACTAGATAATAAAGGTTTTTTAGATACAGACATTGCAGAGATTACTGCATCGGTACAACAATTGCTTGCCTCTATGGATTATGAGGAAGTGGTTGAAGAAGATGAAGTGTCGGTGGTGTTGAAACATATTCAACGCCTTGATCCAGTAGGGGTTGGAGCAAGGAATCTGGCAGAATGCCTGCTGATTCAGCTTGAAGGTGTAGCTGTCACTACGCCTTGTAGACAGGATGCAATAAAATTACTGCAGCATTATGAGCTGCTCATTAGTAATGAATTACCGAAGTTAATTAAACAGACCGGTTTAAATCAGGATCAACTGCGTTGTGCGCTTGATCTGCTTAAGACACTTAAACCTTATCCGGGACAGGAGTTCGAGGATAAAACCTGCAATTATCAGATTCCGGATGTGGTCGTGAGGAAAAAAAATGGTCGTTGGCATGTGGCTTTAAATCCGGATGTAATGCCAAAGCTTAGACTCAATTCTTTTTATAGCAATATGATCCGTCGGGCCGATCAGAGTGAGGATAATCAATATCTGCGTAACCAGATGCTGGAGGCAAAGAATTTTATTAAAAGTATTGATGAACGACATAAAACACTCTTGAAAGTGGCCTGCTGTATTGTTGAACATCAAAAGGCATTTTTGGAAATTGGTGTAGAGGGCATGAAGCCGCTGGTATTGCGTGATATTGCGGAAGAAGTTGAGTTGCATGAATCGACTGTTTCTCGTGTAACCACCAATAAATTTATGCTGACACCGCGTGGTCTGTTTGAGCTGAAATATTTCTTTTCAAGTCATGTCAGTACGACTTCTGGCGGTGAAGCTTCCTCAACGGCCATTCGCGCTAAAATTAAAAAATTGATTGCAGAAGAAAATGTACGTAAACCTTTATCCGATAATGCCATTGCAAATTTATTAAAAGAAGATGGTATTGATGTAGCACGTCGTACAGTTGCAAAGTATCGTGAATCGTTACATATCCCGTCATCTTCTGAACGAAAAGTCTTGATCTAAGCTTAAAAATTTGACTATTCTAAAGATTCATTATGACCGTGTAATGAATCTATTTTATTTTGAGGCGCAGTAAAATAATTTAATTCCCAATTTTATATGTTGAATAAGCGTATTAGGTTATTTTCTGGGACTCGTCTAATCCTAACGAAGGTGAGGGATAGAATTATGCAAATAACAATTCGTGGACATCATTTATCAATTACACCAGCAATTGAAGAGCGTATAAAAAATCAGTTTTCGCAAATGACCAAACACCTCGATCAGGTGAATAGTATGCAGGTAAAACTCTCCAAAGATCATCAAATAGACAAGCGCTCAAAAAAAGGCAGCAGCAATCATATTGCCGAAGCGATTATACGCTTACCCGGTATTGAATTTTTTGCTCATGCCAATGCGGATGATATGTATACCTCAATTAAACTGCTGACAGAAAAATTAAAACGACAAATTGATCGTTATCGGGAAATGCACTTGCATCAGCAGGTTTTAATGGGCTAAATGGCTCAATATAAGAAGGAGGCTTTTTAAAAGCCTCTTTTTTTATGCGTATAATGGATAGACTAATGAACTATTTTTTCTATTTATAGTAAAATGGCTGGTTTTATACCCTTAGCCTTATAAGAGGTCTTGTGATGAATAGTGAACAGCTCGCTGAAATTTTAAAAGCCGCTTTCCCCGAGGCGGATGTTGCTGTGAGTGGTCAGGGCGGAAAATTTGATCTCCGTATTGTGGATGATCAATTTGAAGGTAAGCGTCCAGTTGCACGCCAACAAGCTGTTTATGCTCCTCTCAATGCCCATATTGCCAGTGGTGCAGTTCACGCAGTAACAATTCGCGCGATGACAAAAGAAGAATGGCGCAAAGCAAGCTTATTTGGAGCTTAATCATTTAATGGATAAATTTTTAATTCAGGGCGGTATCAAGCTCGAAGGTGAAGTGCGCATTTCTGGTGCCAAAAATGCGGCACTTCCTTTATTGGCAGCAATGATTCTTGCTGACTCTCCAATTACATTAAGAAATGTACCTTGCCTTAAAGATGTAAAGACGCTGGTCAAGCTGATTGCAGGCCTAGGTATTACTATGTCCTATGAAGGCGACACGGTCGTTGCAGATACGTCTACATTAAATAATCAGTTTGCACCTTATGAGCTGGTAAAAACTATGCGTGCCTCTATTTTAGTGCTGGGTCCATTATTGGCGCGCTATGGCAGTGCAAAAGTTTCTTTACCGGGTGGCTGTGCGATTGGTTCACGTCCAGTCGACCAGCATTTAAAAGCCCTTGAAGCTTTAGGGGCAGAAATTGAAGTTGAAGCTGGTTATGTCAATGCCAAAGTCGATGGGCGCCTTAAAGGGGGTGAAGTCGTTTTTGATATGGTAACCGTGGGTGGTACAGAAAACATCCTGATGGCAGCGGTATTAGCCGAAGGCGTGACCACTATTCGTAATGCAGCCCGCGAGCCTGAAATTACTGATCTTGTGCAAATGCTGATTAAAATGGGTGCCAAGATTGAAGGGATAGATACTGATACGCTTGTTGTCACAGGTGTTGAAAGCCTGCACGGCTGTGAATATTCGGTAGTTGCAGACCGTATTGAAACGGGTTCTTATCTGGCGGCTGCGGCGATCACCGGGGGGCGTGTGAAGACCACGCATACCGATCCAGTTTTAATGGAAGTGGTATTGGAAAAATTCGAGGAAATGGGTGCAGAAGTTACCCGTGGTGATGACTGGATTGAGCTGGACATGATGGGTAAACGCCCAAAAGCCGTCAGCTTTCGTACTTTGCCACATCCAGAATTCCCGACAGATATGCAAGCACAATTGATGGCTGTGAATGCCATTGCTCAGGGCTTTGCCACCATTTCTGAAACGATTTTTGAAAACCGATTCATGCATGTACCTGAATTGGCCCGTATGGGTGCAAATATTCAGGTCGAAGGTAATGATGCTGTAGTCACAGGTGTAGAAAAATTATCTGCTGCACCAGTCATGGCGACAGATTTACGTGCTTCTTTTTCTTTGGTTTTAGCGGCATTGGCGGCTGAAGGGGAAACATTGATTGACCGTATTTATCATATTGATCGCGGTTATGAAGAGGTCGAAGCAAAACTACAAGGTCTAGGCGCCCAAATTAAGCGAGTAAGTGAATGAGCGAAATGAGAAACGATGATCCAAACTTTGACGTAATGGGCAATTTTGATCATGGTTTAACTTTAGCACTAAGCAAGGGCCGTATCTTAAAAGAAACTTTACCGCTGCTTGAAACAGCAGGGATTAATTTACTTGAAGATCCGGATAAATCGCGTAAATTGATTTTCCCAACTACCCATAAGCAGGTACGTATCTTGATTTTACGTGCCTCTGATGTACCGACTTATGTGGAAAATGGTGCAGCAGATATTGGAGTTGCCGGTAAGGATGTGCTCATGGAGCATGGTGCGCAAAATGTCTATGAACCTCTGGACTTAAAGATTGCCAACTGCAAACTCATGACTGCGGGTAAAGTGGGCATGGTTCGACCGAAAGGCCGTTTAAAAATTGCCACCAAATATGTAAATCTGACCCGTCAATACTATGCCAGCCTTGGCGAACAAGTGGACGTCATTAAGCTCTACGGTTCAATGGAGCTTGCTCCATTGGTCGGTTTGGGCGATTACATTGTTGACGTAGTGGATACTGGCAATACGCTACGTGCCAACGGCCTGGAGCCTTTGGAGGAGATTTGCAAAGTATCATCACGTCTGATTGTCAATAAAGCCAGTTTTAAGCGTAAGCAAACTTTATTGAATCCGATTTTGGCACAGCTAGAACAAGCTGTTGAAGCACGTGAGCAGGCAAAAAAAGCCTAGTTCCATGCCATGAAGAACCGCCCCTTGAGGGCGGTTTTTTTATATTTGGATCAGAACACCTAAGTCAAGATAAGTCCGCGACCAATTGATACCGGCCAACTTGATAGAGGCAAGATGCTTTAAAAAATATTTTATAGGTAAGGGAGAATCTAGTGAAAACGCTGCAACAAAGCAAACAAGAGTCTTTTTCCAGATTACAGTTAGAATCGGTCACTTATATTGATTGGCTACCATTGATTGAGAAGCTGATTTAATCTATTGCTATAACTGGACATGTGTCGATGCAAGACTGAAACAACAACAGGCACCTGCAGAATTAAATTCATCGATTGTACTTGAACGACATGGCGCTTTAAATTGGCTGCTCCAGCATGATAGTGATTGGGATCACCCGCATGTCAGCACTGAGTACCCGATTTTGGCAAGAGTAAAAGTAATTTCCAATCAGTTCAAGTTGAAATGCCGGTGTTATCTTGTCCACAATCACATGGAAACAAGGTAAACTAATCTTTTCCATATCAACCTTGTGGGTAAATTGATGCGACGTTTATCGACTCAAGATCAGAACTTCAAGCAGGCTTTTGCTGACTTGTTGGCTTTTGAAACAGTGAGTGATCCTGAACTTTTAAAAACCGTAGACCAAATCATTGCAGACATACGTCAGCATGGTGATGCTCATGTTCTTAAACTTACTCAGCAGTTCGATCGACATCCAGCGCATCAATTTTCAGATCTGGAACTGACTCAGGAACAACTTAAAGCGGCATTTGAGGGTTTAACTGTAGAAGTCCGTGAGGCGCTGGAGCTGGCTGCGAGCCGTATCCGCGAATTTCATCAGGCCCAGAAACAGGACGGCTGGACCTATATTGATGCCTTGGGTAACACACTCGGTCAAAAAGTTACACCACTGGATCGTGTGGGTATTTATGTGCCCGGTGGTCTGGCGTCTTATCCATCTTCTGTGTTAATGAATGCCGTGCCAGCACATGTGGCGGGGGTACCGGAAATTATCATGGTGGTGCCTGCACCGAATGGTGAACTGAATCCTTTAGTCCTTGCAGCAGCCTATTTGGCGGGTGTACATCGCGTCTTTACCATTGGTGGCGCACAAGCAGTGGCAGCTTTGGCATATGGTACAGAGACCATTCCTTCTGTTGATAAGATCACAGGACCGGGAAACCGTTTTGTCGCTGCGGCAAAACGAGCAGTGTTTGGTCAAGTTGGCATTGACATGATTGCAGGCCCTTCTGAAATTTTAGTCTATGCTGAAGGTGAAAATAATGCCAAGTGGCTTGCGATGGATGTCTTGTCACAAGCTGAACATGACACGGTTGCGCAAGCGGTTTTTATCACCCCTGATGAACAACTGCTCAATGACGTTGAGCAAGCGATTGAAGAGCATTTGGCTGCATTACCTAAAGCTGAGATTGCCCGTACTTCAATTGCCAATCGTGGCGCTTTGGTTCTTGTAAAAGATCGTCAGGAAGCTATTGAGCTGATTAATCAGGTTGCCCCGGAGCACTTGCAGCTTTGTTTAAATGAAGCGCAGCACATGGCCGAAGAGATTCGTCATGCGGGTGCCATCTTTATGGGGCGCTATACTCCTGAAGCGATTGGGGACTACTGTGCAGGACCGAACCATGTCTTGCCAACCTCAGGTACAGCACGCTTTTCATCACCACTGGGTGTCTACGATTTCCAAAAGCGTTCCAGCCTGATTATGTGCTCTGAAGATGGTGTGAAAATCCTAGCCAAAACCGCTGATATCTTGGCACAGCAAGAAAATCTGGATGCTCACGCACGTTCAGCACGCTATCGTTATCAATAATCGAGTTTTCCCCACATTCTAAAACAATACCAAACCCCTTCTCCCTCAGGGAGAAGGTTAGGATGAGGGAGAATACAAATAATTTCTCAGTTGGGCGTTTATCTCTCCCAAACCCTCTTCTGAAGAGAGAGGGCTTACCCTGATGTAAGTTGAGTATAAAGAGAAAGAAAATGTCAAATATCACTACAGAACAAATGCGTTTTTGGAGCCCTGAAGTATGTGAGCTAGAGCCTTATGTACCAGGGGAGCAGCCCAAAATCCAAAATTTATTAAAATTAAATACCAATGAAAACCCATATCCGCCTTCTCCAAAAGTGGTGGAAGCGGTGCAAAAAGTGTTAGCCAATTCAGCAGATGTATTACGTTTATATCCAGATCCAGATGCTGCCGAACTCAAACAGGCCATTGCAAAACAGCAAAATGTCGCTGTTGAAAATGTCTTTGTGGGTAATGGTTCTGATGAAGTGCTTGCGCATATTTTTAAAGCATTTTTTGTGCAAGAGTTGCCCTTGCTTTACCCGGATATTACCTACAGTTTCTATCCGGTCTACAGTCAATTCTTTAGGGTAAAAACCAAGGCTTTGCCATTAAATGATGACTTTGAGATTGTGGTAGATGATTATAAGCAGCCAAATGGCGGGATTATCATCACCAATCCAAATGCGCCAACCAGTATTGCCTTAGGCTTGGCAGCGATTGAAGAGGTACTTCAGGCTAATCCAAACTCCGTGGTTGTCATTGATGAAGCCTATGTGGACTTTGGTGCTGAATCTGCCGTCAGTCTGGTGGAGAAATATGAAAACTTGGTGGTCTGTCAAACAACGTCGAAATCTCGGTCGCTTGCAGGCTTACGTGTGGGTTTTGCCATTGCACAGCCACACTTAATTGCAGCACTGGAAGCAGTAAAAAACAGTTTTAACTCTTATCCGATGGATCGTTTTGCCATAGCTGCGGCAGTAGCCTCTTTTGAAGATCAGGCTTATTTTGAAGCACAAAATCAGAAGGTGATAGCCAGTCGTGAACAGCTGATTGCCCAATTAACTGAAATCGGATTTAAAATTTTACCATCGAGTGCCAACTTCATTTTTGTAACCTTGCCTACAAAAGATGCGAGTGAATTAGCAGCAGAATTACGTGAACGAGGTATTATTGTACGTTACTTTAATAAACCGCGGATTAACCAGTATCTACGGATTACTATCGGAACGGATGAGCAAAATCAGCGTTTAGTCAATACATTGAAAGATGATATTTTGGCCTGATTCTATCTCTTTTAATCCTCCTTTTACCAACACAAACTCTTGTCTTTTCTAACAGGAAAGTGAGACAAAATTTAAATCTAATAAAAGCGAATCTCAGGATTCGCTTTTTTGTAGATTGGGCATATACCAGGTATTTAATAAATCTATCATGGCTGAAACTTTATCAAAGCATTCCTGATATTCGGCATCACAATCAGAGGCAATGGTAATACCGCCGCCTGCCCACAAGGAAACATCTTGCTGGTACTTCTGAATGGAGCGAATCAGAATATTCCAGGAGCCTGTACCATCCTGATTAAAATACCCCATCGAGCCACAATAGGCACCGCGCGGAGCACCTTCTAGTTCTTTAATGATCTGCATGGCACGAATTTTGGGAGCACCGGTAATTGAGCCGCCGGGAAGGGCAGACATTAGTACCTCAAAAGGGTTTACTTCAGGTTTCAATTTTGCTTCCACCTCGCTCACCATATGATGTACTTGATTAAAGCTTTCAATATTAAAAAGTTTTGGTGTTTTAACTGAACCTGTTTCCGCATAAACACTCAGATCATTACGTAATAGGTCAACAATCATGACATTCTCTGCCATATCCTTTTTTGAAGATTGTAATCTTTGTTTCGATTGTTCATCCTGAACTGGATCGCTATAGCGTGGCATAGTGCCTTTGATCGGTTTGGTGACGATTTTGTGATTCGCTTCAAAATCAATAAACAGCTCGGGCGAACAGCTTAATAATTCAAAATCATTAATTTTTAAATACCCTGAATACGGTGCATCAGTCAGTTGCCAAAATTTTGAGGCAGTTGCTAATAATGAGCCTTCGGCCCGAGCCACAAACTCTTGGGTTAAGTTAATCTGATAACAGTCACCAGCAACAATATAATCCTGAATTTTTTGAAATGCCTGATCATAGGTAGATTTATTCCAGCGTGGTTGACAGAGGTTTTTAAGTTGAAGTTCTGGCAGATGGGAGGGCTGAATTAAAAGGCGCTGAATATAATTAAACATCTCGTCTGCTTGAGGATCATCACTATAAAATATCCAATCCCCGGCAATCGGTTTAATATAAGAGTTAAATTGACCTAAAAATAAAGCAGGCTGGGATTTATTTGGATAATCAACCTGCTGTTGAGCAGCATAATCATAGCCAATAAAACCGACATAGCCTCCTGAAAAACTATTCTTTTCATTTGTCATTGTATGTTGATCATGAAGGAAATTTATATCAAATTTCATATTATGAGGGTGATATTGATCAATACCGATTCTTTTAAATCCCCTCACTTGTTCAGCCTGAACAATAAAATATTCCCGTGCACAGCAGGCAATAAAAGGTTGGCCATCATTATTTAAATAGACCAGATGATCTAGGCTGTTTAATCTAGATAGCATATCTTCAAGCAAAGGAGATAGAACTTTTAAAGGACGTTGATACAAGGTCTTGGTCATGCAAATTAATAGATTTCGAGATGACCTATTATTTTATATCAAGCAGCACAAAAAATACTTTTAAATCGCCAAATACCGTTTGTCGGTAAGCCGTAGATTGCGACCAACGACAGTTGATCAAAATCCGCCTCAACGCTAAGTTAAGTGGGCGAGCAAAATTACTCAAGGAAAGATGTTTTGGGTTGTTAGAAAATAAAAAAATACAACCTGAACACTGAGTGATTCACAACCAAAAAAATAGTACTCTTGGGAGAGTAAACAATGAAAAAATTCACTAAATTAGCTTTAGCGACTTCAATTGCTTTCAGTGCAAATGCGATGGCGATGCAAGCCATGGATGATGCATCTCTTAGCGCCACAACGGGTCAAGATGGTATCAATATCGGGATCGGTATTTCAAAAATTGAAATTGATAAACTTTTTATTCATGACAATGATGGTTTAAATACTAGCACTACGGGTGGAACAGCTACAGCGGGTGCCATTGTAATTAAAGGTGATGGCAAGGCCGGCAGCGTAAATGAAAATCATGGTCTCGTCATTGGTGCAAACTATGACTCCCTGTTGGCGTCTAAGAACTTGGCTGATTTGCAGATTGACTCGGATGCGGGTAATACTGCCAATGGTGGGGCATTCTTAAATATTGCTGCGCAAGTTTCAGGTTTAAAGATTAATATTGGTGAAATTGGTGTGGCTGCATCGAATGCTATGCCAGATGCAAGTGCGACTTCTATCCGTCGTGGTGCTTCTACAAGCAATTATAATGCGATTTTAAGTGGTCTGGAAATCGTAACCGGTACAATGGATGCGAATATTCAGGTCGGTGCTGCTCCTCAAGGTGCAATGATCAAGTTAAATACAACAATGGTGGGCGGTCTGGAAATCAAAAACCTAGGTATCCTTGATAACTCGACAAAAGGTAAATCTATTGGCGAGGTTACAGTTGGCGGTAATACTGTTCCTGTAGCTACTCAAGAAGCGGGTGAAATCTTTATCGAGAGTATCAAAGTGGCTGATGCAAACTCTAAAGATTTAACCATTAGTCAAAATATCTCCGTATTTAATGATGCTTATGTTGGCCCTTCTACCACGGTCGGTAAGGCTGCACATCTCCGTATCGTAAGTAATGATACGGGGGCAAAAGACCAATATATTAAAGGCATCCATTTAGGTAGCCGCACCGCAGGTTCAATTGGTGATATGGAAGTCCAAGGTCTTCAAACTTATTATTCGCCATCTGCTGGCACATATACAAAAGGCGCAGTTATTACGATTTCTGGTCGTTAATATTGCATAAAAAAGCGCGTGTTTACACGCGCTTTTTTTACGCATAAATATTTATCTGAAAAATAAAAAAATGCTGTTTTTTTTTGAAAAAAAAGGTATCTTGCTAGTTACAAGGAAGTAGAGTGAATACTCTATAAAAATAAAAGTAAGCATATTCTGCTGATGATAAGAAAAGTTAATAAATATGTTAGAGATTGCGTTGGGCTCGGCATTGATATATTACGCTGCCAAAGAAGCTCTGGATATTAAAAAACAGCCGCAAGGAGCTGTTCACTATACTGAAGTTCTTGATTCACGAAATGATTCTTTTGTGCGTATGCACCGTGAACCGGTAGAAGTCAAACCTGCTATTTTCGAGCAGTTCCAGGGAATTGTACGCCAAGCTTATGATTATAGCTGCGGTTCCGCTGCGCTCACCACTTTGCTGAATGGTTATGTAGGCACACAATTAGATGAAGAGCAGGTGATGAATGGTCTGATCAAATTTGGTGAAACAGACAGAATCATTGAGCGCCGTAGTTTTTCTCTTCTTGATATGAAGCGTTTTGTGGCTGCTTTAGGTTTGGAAAGCGGGGGGTATCGTGGTGAGTTCGACGATTTGGTCAAACAGGGGCAGCCTGCAATTGTGCCTATTTCTTATGCAGGATTTAAGCACTTCGTTGTTTATAAAGCTTATAAAGATGGACGGGTTTATGTAGCTGATCCGGCATTGGGGAATATCAGTTTTGATGTACAGCGTTTTAAAGATATTTGGGAAAATAACACTCTCTATTTAATTAATGTGCCAGAACAATATCGAAAAAATTTCTTGACCTTAAAAGACACCGATATGCGGCATGTAGAGGATGCAACGATTAACCGTTATGCCTTGGTTGACCTGCAATATCCACAATTTTATATGGATAAAATTGCCGATAAAGCTTCAACAATCCGTATGGACCGTAATCGCAATACAGAATCAGAGCAATTTGGGGAATATCAATATAATTTCCTAAGGCTGTATTACAAAAACAAATAAAACCAGAACCTGGCTATAAAAATTAAAATGGTGAAATGGATATGAATGGTAAATGGATGAACAAAACGTTTTTGGTACTCAGTATTCAAATGGTAATGGGAGTTGCATTTGCTGCTGAAGAACCAGCATTGGGTGAATATGAAAGTGTAGATGAAAAGGTCATTGAGACTGCTGCAGCAGCTCAAACCAGTCAAGTGGAATCATCTTCTGTTGAAGAGGTAAAGCTGGGTGCAGATGAAATAGTCCAAGAAGAAATAGCTACTGACACCACAGCCTCTGTAGAAACTCAAACGCCAGCCCAACCTCAGGCAACACAAAGCACCAATGCCTCTCAAGCCTTACAGCAACAAGAGGGCGATACTACTCAGGCTGGAAATTTAGAAGAAGTATTTACTTCAAATGAACGTCAATACTCACTGATTAAAAAAGGTGAGATTTCCTCTTATTATGATATTGATTATACCTATTATCGAGATACTCAGCTTGATATGGAAATGGCGCAAGGCCAACTTTACCAGCTACGTGTCCAGGAAAATGCAACGCATAGTCTGACCAATACATTCACTTTTCAATATGGTTTAAAAGATAATTTAACTTTAACAGCATCCTTACCTTTGGTGGCGAAAAGTGATCTGTTAAAAGACACCTCTACTGCAGGGCTTGGAGATATTAATTTAGGCGCACGGTGGGAACCCTTTCCGCTAAAAGCAGGCCGTTTACCACTCATTTTATTTGGCAATATATCGACCAAAACTGGTGAAAGTCCTTATGAAATTAATGCTGCAACGGATCTGGCAGCAGGTAAGGGTTATTATTCTGTCGGTATAGGTGCAAGTACGCGTAAGTATATTGATCCGGTGGTTCTCTTTGCTTCCGTCTCGGCAAATTATGGATTCAAAGAATCCGGTTTAAACCAAATTCGCGGCCGACGCATCATTGAAGAGTTTGATCCAGGCATTAGCGGTGGTTTTGCTTTCGGTTTTGCCTATTCATTTAATTATGATGTTTCGATGACCATGTCTTATCAGCAAAGCTTTAACACGGGCGCAGAATTTAGCTATAACACGGGCGAGAGCTATTCGGCTGCAGATCAGACCAGTTCAACTTTTGCAATTTCTCTAGGAGTGCGGGTGTCTCCAGAAACGATTGTGAATGGAACCTTGGGCTTGGGTTTGACAGAAGATGCACCAGATGTTTCGTTGGGGCTTTCCTTCCCATTGGATATTTTAGGTTTCGGCAAGAAAATCAGTTAAGAGGGCTGTCGTATGAAGAACATTCGACTCAGCCCGTTATTAACAGGAATTATTCTTGCGGGCTGTTCAAGTTATACCTTTGCACAGTTGGGAACCAACCTTTCGGTTGATTTGCGTGCATTGTCCATGGGGAATGCGGTGACTGCAGACCCTCCAGGGGTGAATGCCATTCACTTTAACCCGGCAGGACTTACCAAGATTGATGGTCTGCAAACCGAGCAACAAATTATTATTGCAGATTTCAATATTCAGCGTGAGTTTAGTGTTCCAGCAGGCTATAACGTCTTCGGTTATTCTGATGATCCTCTAGTCTGTCACGACGGACCAGAAGTTTCATCTGACCTGTGTACCGACTTCAAGGGACCGGTTAACGGCGATGTAGAATATGTCAGCCTGTATGTGCCTATTCTGAAAAAAATGGTGGATTTGGGAGAAGGTTTGCCGATTGCGGCACCGACGATGGGAGTCGCTTATAATCCACCTGGATCGAAAGCAACCTATGCTACAGCTGTATATGCACCTTTAATTGCAGGTTTTGGCCATGAAGATGGTAATCCCGCCAACTTTATGGGACAGCAGGTCGCTTTGGAAAGGATCACTTATCTGTCCCCATCCATTGGTTATGAGATTAATGACCAGCTTTCGATTGGGGCATCTGTGGGAATGTCTTATCAGGCCGTTGCCATGAAAACAGATTTACGTTTTCCGAATGAGCTGATCGGCATGTTACGTATGATTGATGAAGTCGTATGTACACCATTTAAAGAAAACTCCGACATCATTACCGATATTTTATTACTCGGAATCTGTAATGCTGAAGAAGGGATGAATCCATTTGGTAAATTTGGCCAAATGGAGCTGGCACTGGAGCAGAACCTCAGTCCAAGTTATAACTTGGGTATCTTATGGGAGCCAACGGAAGACTTTAGTTTTGGTATGGTTTATCAAAGCGCGGCAAAAATGCGCTTAAAGGGCAAATATCATATTGATAATGTTAAAGCACCTCAGGAATTGATTCGGGGATTAATGACTTCACCAACCGGTCAGATCCTGGCTGCGATTCTGGGTTTTCCCAATTATATTCCTAGCAGTGAATCAGGTCTGGTGGCGATGGATTTTGAATATCCAGCCCACTTTCAGGCCGGTATTAAATATAAACTCATGCCGGATTTACAAGTTAATCTTGATATTGGCTGGACGGACTATAAAGCATGGGAGCAGTTTAAATTTGAATTTGACCGTAGTATTTCTGCTTTAAAAATTGCCAAACTTTTATCCCCGCATGTCACGGATTCTTCGCTTGCCTTGCCTTTAGGATTTGAATCGCCGTGGAACTTCGGCATAGGAGTAGAATATTCAGCGACCGACCGTTTAAAACTACGTGCGGGCTATGAGCCAAGAACCAGTGCAATTCCTAAGGATAAACGAAATACGATGGTTCCTATTAATGGGGCACAGTTATTTGGCCTAGGACTGGGTTACCGTTTCGATGCTGATACCGATCTGGACTTATCTATTGGCTTTCTGCGCAGTAAAGATAACATTCCTGCCAATACCAGTAGCCTGGCGAATCAGACAGGTGTCAATAACCTGTTGCTCAACCCTTATGCAGGCTTGAATGTCAAAACAGATACCAAGATTACTATTTTAGGTTTGAACTATCGTACACGCTGGTAAGAAAAATATGATGAAAGCAGGGAAGACAGGGTTAAAGCTATTACTCGCCATGAGTTTGGGATCATGGTCATGGTCATGGTATAGCTATGCTAAAGAGTTTATTAGCATCATTGGTCCGGATGGCCGACCTTTGGTGGTGCCACGTACTGCTACTGAGCAGAAAACTACGACAAAAAAAGTTCAACCTGCTTCAGTATCTTACTCTTCTCCCAAAGTCCTCTCCCAACAGGCACGGCAGAAGTCACAGAGCGCATCAGAAAATAATGTGACCAAGGCTGAGCCAGAAATGAGGTTGGTACAACCAGTACAACTAGAAGTAGAAGCTAAAGTCGGGTATCCAGAGGTAGAGGCAGCTACACAGGTAACAAGTTTTTCAGCTTCCAATGTATCTCAATCCAAACCTCAGCAAGCTGTCACACTTCCTCATCTCACACCTGCTCCAAAGAGTGGATTTAGTCACATAGATGGCGTGGATTATGTAGAGAGTGAATATCTGGAAAGCAAAGAGTTTAATTTAGAAGGCAAAAAGCGTTTTTACAGTATGCCGGAAGGAGTGGTGGATAAGAATATAGGATCAACCCGAATACAAACGGTTGAGCGTGAGAAAGGCGTTGGGCAGTCTATTCTAAAATCTTTATTTGCTGGTCCGAGTGTAGATACGGCTCCTATTACACTTGCGCAAAGCTATTATCGTATTTCACAGTTAGAAACTGTTGAGAGTCTGGGACAGCAATGTTTTAAGCATAAAAAAGTTCAGCAGGCCAAACACATGATTGTAGGTAAACGTATCAATTTATGGCCACGCGCACCTTTAAAGGCGGATGAGTTTGATTTTGAAATAGTGAGGCTTGATCCGGGTATTAAAAATGTACAGATTCAGTCTTATGCAGCGCGCCAGCATAATCCTGCTTATTACTGGCCATTTGCAGTATTTTTAGATCAGAAAGCTTGTGTACTCGAAGGAGCAGGGGGCTTTAAAAGTCAGCAACAAGCAGCGAATATTATACGACATGAGTATATTGAAGGGATTATCCAGGTCCCAGAACAGGCTCGCTATCTGTTATTAACCCCATTAGCTTCAGCGATTGATATTGAAGACAAGCAGCTCACTAATTACGGACAATTAAAACTGGTCGCAATTCGTTAAGGATAATTTGAGTAAAAAAAATGAAAAAGAATTTATTATATCCATTTGCTTTAACTACCCTGGTGATGGCTTTAACCGCCTGCGCAGGAGAAAGCGCCAACGTCATACCAGAACCCGAGGAAGCGACAACCAACGGCTCTTGTAATCCTACAGCAAGTAACTGTCTGGAGTGGGGACTTGAATATCCATTAGATGGTCTGAAATTTAATTGTAGCGGAGATAAAGAAAATAAGTTTATTACTTTGTTTAATGTACGCGATGGAGTGGCTTCAGGAAGCTGCCAAAAAACGGATCATGTGGAATTCTATATTGAAAGTCATGGTGGACGTAAGATTGAGCTTGGATCAATTAAACTGAGTGAGTTTCTGAGCTTGAGCACGACCAGCCAGCTTCCACGCTTGAGTGTTCTGGATATTGCCAAAGGTATTACTGGCCGATCTGTATATGAGTTGAAACCTTCGGATGCCACGGTTCAGGTAGCGATGAAACTGGTGAAAATCTGGCAGACCATGGCACTAGATCAAGGGAATATTTATAATCCGACGGATGTACAGCCGCTCTATATTGAAGATAGTCGTAAAGCCCTAGATCAGCTCAGCAAAAATATTAAATTGACGGATACTGACTTTGTAGAAATCCTGAAACCGGCACTGGATATTAGCAAGATTAGTGATGAGCAGGCATTTAAGGTGGTGGAAAAGTTAGCCAATATTGCCAATGCTGCAGTCTATCAGCCAGAATTTTCTTTATTCTCTACATCCGGGATTATCGGCAATCAGTTCTCGGGTTCAGATGGCCTGACGGGATGTAATAAACCAAGTTGTGATATTAAAGATAAAACAAATAAATACTTGTTTGGTCATTTCATGTTGATTACCGATCGTCAAGGCTATACTTTCGGCAGTGGACTGCAATGGCGCGATAGCCAGTTAAAGCTTGCTGATAGTAATCTGAGCTCACTCGGAGGAATCAATGCCGAGTTAATCCGTAAAGTCAAACCCCAGCAGATGACCGCAAATCCTCAGACCTCATGGATTCACCCTGCAACTAAGACTATTTCAAATTATAAAATGAATATTGGGCATAAAGAGGCAAATAATGAGAGCCAACTTGAGGTTTATCAGGGGCGTTTGCTCAGTGATTATGTGATGGCTGGAAAAGAAAATTTCTATAAACTGATCACTGGTAAAACCAGTTTAGATGACAATGACCGTGCAAGCTTAGGCTTATGGCGCATGAATGCGGACAATGAAGATTATAGGGGAAGCGTAGATCTTTATAAGATTTATCCAATCAGTTATCTGGACCGGCAAGTTTTTAAAACAGTTGAAAATGTTCGCCCAGGAGAGAGCTATATCTTTCCAATGTACGGTAATCTGGAGTTTAAATTTACAGAGAGCAGTGTTGATCCGGTGACAGTCGGAATTATGATTGACAGTAATGGCAATGTGCGTACCAACCGTCAGTCAGCCACCCAACTTTCGACTGATCCAGTGAATGGTTGTACAGGTGACGTCTTGACAAATAATCTTCTGGATGAAAGAGGCGTGCAACAATACCGACTCGGGACTTTGGGGCGTGCCTTTACTCAGGATAAAACGGTATCCATGCGTTTGATCTTCGCAGATCCGGTGTTTGCTTCATTGAATGGAGCCTTGATTGGACTGAACTCGAGTATTCAAGGTTCAAGTAATTCAGCTGATCTGATTGTGGTCGGGGGAGCGCTACTGAATTTAAACCATGTGCTGAGTACACCAGTTGGACAAGCAGGACGGGTCAGTTTCGCTAACTCTGCTGGAGAAAATGTTGGTTGGGCCAATACCTATGCCAGCTTCCAGAAAATTTATAATAACAATAATACGGATGAGAGCCCTGCTGAGATCGAGGTGGCGAAATATAGTGGTGGAGAAGTCTCTTTTAGATTGGCTGAGTGTTATCAGGTTAAGGCGAAGGCCAATGGATAATCAAGGTTATAGATAAGCAACCTGTCTTAAAGCAGGATGCCAGTCAGTGAAAAAAATTGACTGGCATTTTTTGTTTGAGGTTCCTGAAAGTAAATGTTCAAAAACCTCATTTATAATTCAATCCAGAAAGTACCCCTGTATTTTGAAATATAAGGTGGACTTATATTAAAAATGACGGTTTCTAGAATAAGTGTAAGAGTTGAGGGTCATAGTGCGGTTTCGACATCTATAAAAGCTAAGAGCAGATGTTGGCTTTTGCAGAGGTTTTTGGTGTAGGTGGGAGGTTCTTATTTTGCTGAAAAAATAATTTATTTGATTCAAGTGTTTGAATATATTGGAAAAAATAAGCGCTTGTTATAGAAAATAAAGAAATATTTCTAAGGTTTTTTACTGATCACGCTTCATTTTAAGCCAAATTTTTTGCTGATTTCCCGATCTTTTTTAACCTGTGTGATCCAGACGTGTACCTAAAGTTTCCAGATGCATCGGAAAATGATGAGTTTTACGGTCTTCAAAATAATGCCGAAGTGTCTGCTCTACACTTGGAAAGGCCAGTTCCGACCAGGGGATATTTTCTTCCTCAAACAGTTGGCTTTCAATGGTTTCTGCACCCGCACCAAATTTCCCATTAAGTAGGGTGGACTTAAACAGGACATAAATCTGGCCAATCCGCGGAATATTATACATACAGTACAACTGTTCAATCTCGATTTCAGCCTCGGCTTCTTCACGAGTTTCCCGCGCTGCCCCTTGTTCCATGGTCTCAAACAGTTCCATATAGCCGGCGGGTAAAGTCCATAAACCATAACGTGGTTCGATTGCACGGCGGCAGAGCAAGACTTTATTTTCCCAGACCACCAAGGCACCACAAATAATTTTGGGGTTGATGTAATGAATATATCCACAGGTGGTACATACCTTGCGAAGCTGCTGGTCGCCTAAAGGAATTTTATCTGTTGTCGTATGTCCACAATTCACACAGAAGTTCATATTCATCATCAATGATACTGGGTAAGGTCAGGATAACTGAAAAATCAAATTTTGGCATCATTTCTATCCAGTTGAATCAAAAATCAGCTATGATGAAATCATCCTTATCAGGAGAAAAATCAATGCATGAGCTGGAATTGACACAAAAGTTACAGCAACGTTTACGTTTTTCCAAACGTATTCAGATTGCACATGCTGCTGTGTTGATTGCTATTACAGATGAAGCTAATCCCAAAGTATTACTGACACGCCGTTCGGCTTATCTGAATAGTCATGCCGGAGAAGTTTCCTTTCCAGGCGGGAAACGTGATCCACAGGATACCAGTAATATTGTCGTGGCTCTGCGAGAAGCCTATGAGGAAACGGCACTCAGCCCTTTTGATGTACATTTAATGGGTGACTTGCCCATGCAAAAAGCCCGAAATGGCATGCTGGTCAAACCGATTGTCGGACTAATTCCACCACAGGTTGAGCTGATTGCTCAGCCTTCAGAAATTGACCGGATATTTTTTGTTTCTTTACAGCATTTGCTGGATGCCCAGCCGATACCTTATGAAGTGCGCTTTGCTCAGCAGTCCTTATATTTTCCGAGTATGCGGGTGGAGAATGAAATTGTCTGGGGCCTGACGGCGCGTATGTTGATTTCATTATTTCAGTATGGTTTGGATTATAAAAAAGACTGGCCATTTTTACTGAATTCACCTGTGTTTACACGCTCCAAATTTTTTAACTATTGAACAGGATTTCAGCCATGTTATACAAGTTTCAGGGACATATGCCTCAAGCACTGCATCAACCGTGGGACGGTTGGGTTGCCCCGACTGCGACAGTGATCGGGCAGGTCGAACTCGGCAAGCAGGTTAGCATCTGGTTTGGTGCAGTGGTCCGTGCAGATAACAGTAAAATTCATTTGGGGGATTTTACCAATGTACAGGAAAATGCTGTGCTACATACCGATGCGGGCATTGAGATGCATATCGGCAATTATGTCACCATTGGTCATCAGGCGATGTTGCATGGCTGTACCATTGGCGAGAATAGCCTGATCGGGATTCAGGCCGTGATCTTGAACCATGCAGTGATTGGTAAGAATTGTATTATTGGCGCCAATGCCCTGATTCCCGAAGGCAAAGTAATTCCTGACAATTCGGTCGTGATGGGATCTCCTGGCAAGGTTGTCAAGACTCTGGATGAAGCCAGTATTCAAAAGCTGAAAATGAGCGCGATGCATTATGCCGGGCATTTTCCGAAATTCCAGGCTCTGGAAGAAGTTCAGCTCTAATTCAAAATTTTATCAAACTTAGAGCTGTTAACACGTCATAAATAGATTGGGCTGTGGATCAGGCATCGCTTTGTTCGCAGCGCAAGAGGATAAGCATACCCTCCAATAAGCCTAGATTTTTCTAGGCATTTTTGTATCCTGCTCGTGAAAATCTCGCCTAGAGGATAGCAGTGGAGTATTATATCTGCGTTTTTATATTCTCTGAATAAGGGTGTGCATGAAAGTGCTGGCACTGGAAACTGCCAATGAGCAGTGTTCCGTTTCTGTGATTGATGATACTCAAACGTTATTTTTTCAGCTGGATGCGCGCGCCAAGGCACAAACGCAAACCATTCTTCCCATGATTGAACAAGGCTTGAACGAATTGGGACTAGCTGTAGCTGATCTCACCGCGATTGCTTTTAGCCGCGGACCGGGTTCATTTAGTGGCGTCCGGATTAATGCAGCAGTGACTCAAGCCCTGGCCTGGTCAAATGACTTGCCAGTGATTCCTGTCTCGACTTTACAGGCTTTAGCACAGGCAGCTTATCGTTTGCAGGGGCTAACCGAGGTCTCTGCTGTGCTAGATGCGCGCATGAACGAAGTTTACATTGCCAGCTATCGGCTTGATGATACAGGTATTATGCAGCCAGTCCATGAAGAACAATTATTAAGTTATGCCGATGGGGCTAAGGCTGCCATATTTATGCCAGTAGGTTCAGGTGCCGAGTTGGTGCAAAATGAACAGTCTGATTATAAAGCAGTGAGTGCAACTGCACAGGATATTGCAGTCATTGCACGTGCGGCAGCAAAAAATGAAAACTGGGTCAGTGCAGAATTGGCATTACCTGTTTATTTACGTGAGAACGCGTGGAAAAAAATTCCAGAACAAGGCAAAGCATAATTAATTAGGATTAAGCATGGATCTTTTACTGCTGCTCAAAGCGGCAATCATGGGTATAGTCGAAGGTATTACCGAGTTTTTGCCTATTTCCAGTACTGGGCATCTGATTTTGGCTTCAGAGTTAATGAACTTCTGGAGCAAAGAAAAAAGTGATGTATTTGTGATTGCCATTCAGATGGGAGCAATTGCTGCGGTTATTTATGAGTACTGGACCCGACTCTGGGGTGCGGCGACCGGGATTGTAAGTGGCGAACCTCAGGGACGCCGTTTGGGTATTGGATTGATACTGGCTTCTATTCCGATTGTGCTGGTCGGTCTGACTTTGGGACAAACTGTCAAAGAGCTGTTATTTAACAATATTGCGATTGCCATTGGGCTGATTGTGGGTGGCCTGATCATTATCTGGATCGAAAAGAATCCTCCGCAGGTGCGCGCCAAAGAGGTTGAAGATCTGACTATTAAAGATGCGGTCTGGATCGGACTGATTCAGGTTTTGTCCTTGATACCGGGCACTTCACGCTCGGGTGCGACCATTATTGGGGCGATGTTCCTCGGTGTATCGCGTAAGGCGGCAACCGAGTTTTCTTTCTTTCTGGGAATTCCGGTGATTGTGGGGGCGGGTCTGCTCGACCTGTATCAAAGCTATGGGGTTTTCCATACCACCGAAGACTGGGTCGTGCTGGCAGTCGGGATTTTGGTGTCCTTTGTTTCGGCCTTGCTATTAATCCGTGCTTTGGTGGCATATGTAGCCAAACGCGATTTCATGATCTTTGCCTGGTACCGGATTGTATCCGGGCTGCTGATCTTGTTATTTGCCTATACAGGTTGGACATTATGGTAAACCAGATTCGTCTCTATACCGAATCTGACCATGTAGAGAAAGCACAGCACTTTGAGGCTGTGCTTTCTTCTCGTGGGGTAGAGACTGAAATTGTAACAGTAGAAAAACTGAATGCCCGCTTTCTTCGTTTACATCCTGAGCTTGGCCTGTGTGTCGATGTGGACGGCTTGTGGCTATGTGCCAATGGCATGAAAATGCAGCCTGACTGGCAGGCCGAAACTGCCCGTTTAAAGCGTGCATCCTTAAAGTCGGAAATGATCGCTCGTGCCTGTAATCTGGCAGAAAAACCGTTTCTGATTGATGCGACGGCAGGTTTGGGACATGACAGCCTGTTAATGGCACATTTAGGTGCCCAAGTCACTTTGGTAGAGCGGCACCCGATTCTATTTACCCTGCTGGAAGACAGCCATATCCGTGCCCGTCAGGATGCTTTTTTGAGTCAGGTGGTTGCGCGTATTCATCTGGTTTTTTCTGACTCGGCAGATTATTTAAAATCCCGGGCGGAACAGAAAAACCTGGTCGATGTGGTGTATCTGGACCCGATGTTTCCACAGCGTGACCAGAACCAGCAAGCGCCCAAAAAGCAGGCACAGGTCAAAAAGCAGATGCAACTCTTACACCTGCTACTGCCAGAAGATGGAGAGATGGATCTGGGCGATCATCTGCTGGAACTGGCACAGGATATTGCAAAACGTGTGGTGGTAAAACGCCCGCGTCTGGCGGTTTTTTTGGCGGGAAAACAGCCAGATCATCAATGGCAAGGTGATGCTTGCCGTTTTGATGCATATTTTCAGCATGAACTTGTAGCTTAAGATGATAACTGCTTCTAAATTAATCAAGGATTTGTTATATATGTAACAATTGGCATTGATAAAACTATTATCAGACATACACTTATTTAACACTTGAGCGAGCTATTTATCTCCCTGACCTCCTATGATCGACTTTAAACCCTCCATTAATTTTTGGCATGATTTTAAAAGCAACCAAATGGCTGGAGTATGGTTATTTTTAGGATCGCGACGCTCGTTGCAGCTGGTGCGTCCTTCCATTGTCCAGCTGGTGTTTTGGGGAGTTTTGGGTGGCTGTGCCAACAGCCTGTTTAGCTGGCTGAGTTCTGGCCGTATTGGTGATTTTAACTCGCAAGGTCTGATCAGCTATGCGCTCTGGCCTTTTATTGCCCTGATTGTCGGGATTTTTCTGTCCCAGCGGATTAATAATCCACGTTTGATGTTGGTGCCGGCCTTGTTATGGCTGGTACTCGATACGCATATCATGCTGTTTCAATCTCTGATTCAGTATCTCGGGGATATCGATTATCTGCCTTATGTGTTGTATCCGTATATTCCGACCCTGTTTGTGGTGCTGTTTGTCTGGCAAAGTCTGGCAGTGGTCTGGGTAATCTCGCGTGAGCTGCAATGGCCATGGTGGGAGCGGGCGCTGATTATACTGGCCACTTTATTTACTCTGGTGGTCTGGCAGATTTCGATTAAGGACCAGCCGATCTGGAAAGTGGAAGAAACTCCGCCAAGTTTTGCAGAAGATGCCTTTTATGCACAGCCGACGCTGCTGAATAAAGCGCTGGACAATATTCAGTATGGAGAGTTTGCCCAGTCACACTGGTATTTTATGGGGATTGCTGGCGCCAGTTACCAGGATGTGTTTTATTCGGAAATCGAGCGGATTAAAGAACAGTTTGATACCCGTTTTGGTACCTATGGCCGTTCCATTGCCCTGGTGAATCATCCAGCGACCCGCACCCAGATACCGATTGCCTCCAGAACCAGTATGGAGTTGGCGCTACGCCGCATCGGCCAGCAGATGAATCGCGAAAGTGATGTGCTGTTTTTGTATATGACCTCTCATGGTTTGCCAAATACTTTTGAAATGGAAAATGCACCTTTGGATCTGGCACAGGTCGATCCGAAATGGTTACGCGAGACGCTGGATGCTTCTGGCATTCGCTGGCGGGTGATTGTCATTTCTGCCTGTTTCTCGGGAAGCTTTGTCTCAGCCTTGCAAAATGATAACACTCTGGTTATTACTGCTTCTGCGGCGGACCGCCAGTCTTTTGGCTGTTCAAATGAAGCCGACTATACTTATTTTGGCCGCGCGTTTTTTGATGAGGCCATGCGTGAGAACAGCAGTTTAAAAGCGTCTTTTGAACAGGCCGCAAATACAGTAGCCAAATGGGAGTCTGCTCAAGGTTTTGAGCCATCAGAACCGCAGTGGATGATTGGCAAGAATATGGAACTGATGTTGCCGCAACTGGAGCAGCAGTTATTTCCAGAGATGACAACTGTGAAACAGTCTCCTTAAATATTTTTTTCGCAGCAGGTCTGCAAGCAGAATAGGGATATAGCATGGAACTTGTACAGAACAATAGAAGCTTCGACGGTGAACAGCGGATTTATCGTTTTGATTGCAAAACCTTAAAAACCCCGACCAGATTTGGAATTTTTCTGCCGCCTCAAGCACTGGCCGGGGAGAGCTGTCCAGCACTGTTTTACCTTGCTGGCCTGACCTGTACTGAGGAAACTTTTGCAATTAAGGCTCATGCACAGCGTTTGGCGGCACAATTGGGCCTGATTCTGATTACTCCGGATACCTCACCACGCGGAGAAGGCGTGGCAGAAGGCGACAACTGGGATATTGGCCAAGGTGCCGGATTCTATATCAATGCAACCCAGACACCTTGGGCTGAGCATTATCAGATGGAAAGCTTTATCGTAGATGAGCTTTACCAATTAGTGAATGATGAGTTTGTGATTCAGCCAGGTAAAATCGGAATTTTCGGTCATAGTATGGGTGGACATGGGGCGCTTACCCTGGCTTTTAAATATCCTGAAAAATTTAGCTCTGTCTCGGCATTTGCCCCGATCTGTGCGCCAAGTCAGTGTCCATGGGGAGAAAAAGCCTTTAGCCATTATTTGGGTGAGAACCGGGCTGAATGGCAGCAATATGATGCAACTGAGCTGATCAAAGCCAAAGGGGTCTTATTTAATGATATTCTGATTGATCAGGGTTCTTCTGATCAGTTCTATAATCAGCTGAATCCAGAGCTGTTTCAGCAGGCCTGTGACAGTGTGCAGCAGAAACTCACACTACGTGAACATTTGGGGTATGATCATGGCTATTACTTTATTCAAAGTTTTATCGATGATCATTTACAGTTTCATGCGGTACAATTACAACCTTAAGTGACTTTAAGGCTTATATAACTAAAAGAAAAAAATAGCATGGGCCCAATTAGAGCGTGGCCCATGTTTTTATGTATCAATTCTTATAATAAAAACCAGGGTAATTCATGCAAAACTCAAGCAATATTCAGGCTTCTTTTGAAGATTCCGGGGCCTTATCTTTTCCAGTTGAGCCTCGCGTCAGCAGCCTAGGCTTAGGCACTATCCAGCGGTTATGCTTTAAATGCCTTGTATAAGCAGCATATTTCGCCCCGACACTTTGCTCATTTCCTTGAACGGCTGGCCGAGACGAATCAGCAACAAGATGGAAGAAATCCGGCTGAAAAGTCTCTCGGGGGTTTTCTGAGCAGCCATCCGGCAACTGCTGAGCGCATTCAGGCAGTCAAAGCTTTTGAGTAGGAACACGCCCAACTTACTCCTTAAATTTTTTATCGGAGTCATGGTACTGCCACTCGGCAGTCAGTGGCTCCTGTCCCATACGGATCAGATGATCCAGAACCACATTTTCAAGTTTATTCAGGTCAGTAGATTCATCTGTGCTTTGAATCGTTACGGTAAGATGATCTGCCTCGGGTGTCAGACTCACTTCTGCACCTGGAAAATGAATCAGGAAATTTTGTTCGGTTTCATCAATATTAAATTTATGTTTCCAGTGATTAGCCAGGCGTTTGGCAATTCGTGAAGCTTGTTGCGTCTGGAGATAGGCTGTACTTTTCATGATCACGTCTCTCAATTTTTAACCTGAGCTGCACTTTAAACCAAGTCCTGATCAAGTTATAAGCTTATAAGCGTGACACAGTGTTTTATTCTTGCAACATCAAGAGCACAGTCGCCGGACTGGATTTGCTATAATGAGACACATCCAATTTCAGCTCATCAGGTTCTTCCATGTCCAAACCTTATTTAATTGCCCCCTCAATTCTGTCTGCCGATTTTGCCCGTTTAGGGGAAGAAGTGGAAAATGTCTTAGCCGCTGGGGCAGATGTGGTTCATTTTGATGTGATGGACAATCATTATGTACCGAACCTGACCTTTGGTGCAGGCGTATGTAAAGCTCTAAAAAACTATGGCATTCAGGCGCCTATTGATGTGCATTTGATGGTCAAGCCGGTTGATCGTATGATCGGGGATTTTCTTGAAGCAGGTGCGGATATTATTACCTTTCATCCAGAAGCTTCTGACCATATCGATCGTTCCTTGCAGCTGATCAAATCGAGCGGTGCAAAAGCAGGTCTGGTCTTTAACCCGGCCACGCCGTTGCATTATCTGGATTATGTTATGGACAAGGTTGATCAGATCCTGCTCATGAGTGTGAACCCGGGATTTGGTGGACAGAAGTTTATTCCAATGACCTTGGACAAGCTGCGTCAGGCTCGTCAGCTGATTGAGGCCTCAGGTCGTGATATTCGTCTGGAAGTGGACGGAGGAGTGGGGCCTGCGAATATTCGTGAAATTGCGGAAGCAGGTGCCGATATGTTTGTTGCAGGCTCAGCTATCTTTGGCAAACCGGATTATAAAGCTGTAATTGATGAAATGCGTGCAGAACTTGCTAAAGTCGGACAGGTTCAACTTTAATCGTTAGAATGTTTAAAGTGCATAAATCTGTGGATAACTTTGTGGATAAGTATGTAGATATCTATGTTGATAACCATATGGATAAGTTGCATAAAATGTAAACATTTGTGACTCTTTTGATTGCTTATTAGACAAAAAAAGTATAAAAAGAATTCGATTAGAGTTCTTTTTATACAGTGTATGCCTTTAATTCGGTGAATGTTTATTCACCAGTTTTGAGTATTTAGGCGAGTCAAAAAGTAATCAATAAGTATAGGGTCTGGCTTGAATCATATAAGATCTCCACGCTATTCTTTAAATTTAATTGATATGTATTACTTAATAATTTGCGGATAACTGTGAGTTTTATTGTTAATAAAATTGATTAAATGAAAATGGAAAGAGTAACTGGGTATTTCTCCAGATTCAGCATAAGTTGAATATAAGGCTCTGTCTTGAGTATTTGGGTAAGGCTGGGTTAAATTAGATCTCTTTTAGTCAGGTTTTGTAAAAATTACAGTTCTAGAAACTGGATTGTATATCATCTATTTTCCTTATTCAGGAGGAACGACCTCCCTTGTTAGTTGCTTATTTAAATGAAAATTAACAGGAAAAATCGTCAGGACGGCCTGACTCTGTCATATAGGAGGAAGGCGAAATGGCCTGGATCATCTTAATTCTTGCGGGTTTATTTGAAATCGTGTGGGCATATTCAATGAAATTGTCTGACGGATTTACCCGGCTCACCCCAAGTCTTGTCACGCTGTTTTTCATGGTGCTGAGTTTTGTGCTACTGGCGTATGCCATGCGCACATTGCCCTTGGGGACGGCTTATACCATCTGGACTGGAATTGGAGCCGTTGGCTCATTTCTGGTTGGGGTGTTTATTCTGGGTGAGCCGGCTACTGCCATGCGCATGCTGGCAGCGGTGCTGATTATTTCCGGTCTTGTGTTGATGAAATTATCTTCATCTTAAAGCCTGTCGCACGTTTCAAAATTCCATTAAAATGAATAAGAGAACACTTCATTTTAGAGGAGTATGGTCATGCAGCTGAGTTATCTGAATATGGATTCACCTGTAGGGCAGTTGCGACTGGTGGCACATGAAACGGCACTGGTGGCTGTACTCTGGGATGGTGAAATGCCCCATTGGTTTAAATTGGCGTCACTGGTGGAGGGCCTGCAACATCCGGTATTGATTGAAACCAGACGCCAATTGCAGGAGTATTTCTCCGGTCAGCGCAGTGCCTTTGACGTACCTTTAGAATTTATCGGGACTGATTTTCAGAAAAAAGTCTGGCAGGCCTTGCTGAATATTCCCTATGGTCAGACCCGAAGCTATCGTGACATTGCCGAGCAGATTGGCAACAGTAAAGCGGTGCGTGCTGTCGGGGCAGCCAATGGTAAAAATCCGATTTCGATTATTACGCCTTGTCATCGCGTGATTGGCAGTAGCGGCAAGCTGGTCGGATTCGCGGGCGGCCTGGACAAAAAAGAAATTCTGTTAAATATTGAACAAAAAAATTAAGCTTTAAGTATCTAAAATAATTGAATAATTAAAATATGGAAAATTCTACAATATCGATATTTGGCTCACTCTGGTCAAATATAGGGTGGATTCTTCTGCTTTTCTTTGGTGTGATGATTTTTAAATTATTCAAGCCATTTCTGAAAGGAAAGTTGGGAGAGTTTACCGTTGCTATGCATGCCAAACTTTATCTGAAAGATCCGCAATTATAGGTTTTTATGGGCTCATCAAAAAGCCTTTGAATCATTCAAAGGCTTTTGGGTTTTAAATATTTGAAGCTTTCAGTTTTTCGGTAATCTCGGCCAGAACCTTAATCCGTTTTACTTCATCCCATAAGGCTTTGGCTTCCGGATAATGTTTCGACATCATGCCGAGCCATTGCTTGTAGCGACCGACCATCCCAATTTCAGTTTTGGCCGGCCCATTGATAAAACGAATTTGCAGTTGCAGCAGGTCATTCCAGTTCAGTAACGGTATATCCGAATTTTGACGGATACATTGAGTCAAGTCTGGTGTGGTGACTGCACCGCGACCAATCATCAGGTCTTCACAGCCCGACTCCAAACGGCATTGCTTGGCATCGGCATTGTTCCAGATTTCACCATTGGCAATAACATTGATCTTGAGTGCCTCACGAATCGGCTGTAACTGATCCCAGAATGCAGGCGGAGTATAGCCATCGGCTTTGGTACGCGCATGAACAGTGACCCAAGACGCTCCCGCATCTTCAATAGCATGCGCATTGTCCAGCATGAAATTGCGATCCATGTAGCCTAAGCGCATTTTTGCCGATACTGGAATGTGTGCAGGAACCGCATCACGCACAGCTTTGACTAACTCATGTACGACTTCAGGTTCATCCAGTAAAATCGACCCACCACGATGACGGTTCACGGTTTTCGCCGGACAACCAAAATTCAGGTCAATTGCCGGTGCACCCATTGCAGCCACTTTGACGGCATTCGCTGCCAACATCTCCGGGTTATTGCCCAGAAACTGCACATGGACCGGCGTGCCGGCAGCAGTTTTGCCCTCATTTAACAGTTCCGGGCAATAGGTATGATAAACATGATCGGGCAGGATGGAGTCGGTGACGCGGATAAACTCGGTGACACACCAGTCAAAGCTACCTACGGATGTTAGTACATCGCGCATAATTGGATCGGTTAAGCCTTCCATGGGTGCAAGAACAAGTTTCAACGTGGCTACCTGTAAATTCGAAAAATGGAGTTATACGTTTTTTTACTAGGGTTGTCTAGCCAATCCAAATGTTTACCAGTTAACTGGCAGCCAGCGTAATTGTAGCGAAGACCGAAACTAAGAAAAGAATGTCTGATAACTACCTCCCCTTACTTTACACAATAGTTGCTACTTGATTAATGATAAATGGGGATTAAGATTAAAGGCATTTAAAACTTGGCTTAAGCTGATTCAAGCACAAGCCAAGTCTTGATCAGAATTATAAACGGCGACATTGACCTTCTTTGTCACCATTGACTCGGTTATTACCACCGATCGGTTGAATCCGGTTAGATTCGCATTGCAAATTACCGTCTACCACATTGTCATTTACAGTAATTTTTTGGGTATTCTTTTTCAGCTGGATATCGCCTTCTACCTGATTGGCAGTAAGCTGCATTGTCTGACCATCTTCTAGCTGGATATTGCCGTCAATCTGGTTATGTTGTGCCAGAACCGAGCTAAAACGTCCTTTCGATTCCAGATTGCCATCAATCGCCGTATTTAAAATCACTGCTTGCGCACCCTGATACAGCATGATATTGCCTTTAATCGTGGCATTATCAATCTGACAGTGTTGACTGATACTGACATTGTCATCAATCGTACGATCTTTAATGCTACCGTGACAGTGATAATCTGCGAAACTTGCGCTCGATAAACAAAGAAATGCTAAACCTGAAATGACTTTTATCATCATGAACCTTAGTGTATTTTTAATGCACCTTGACCATAATTTTTGAATATGACCGTCTGATGACAACACTTAGATATAATGTTGGCTTTCGGTTAGCGTACTAAAATCATTTCCAGTACAAACTTGGAGCCAATAAAGCCCAGTGCCAGCAGACCAAAGCCAATCAGGGTAAAACGCACCGCTTTCTGACCGCGCCAGCCAAATTTCCAGTGTCCAATAAGCAGGGCACCATAAACCAGCCAGGAAATAATACTAAACACTGTTTTATGTGCCAGATGCTGGGCAAAGAAATTATCAATGGTAAAGAAACCAAAGCTTAGTGCCAGTGTCAGCAAAATGAAGCCGGTCATCAGCATATCGAACAGCAAAGATTCCATATCTTGATAAGAGGGCAATAAATTGACCCAGACCCGGCGTTTCTGTTTCTTTTTCAGTTCACGGTCCTGAAAACGCAGAATAACTGCCTGAATGGTGGCCATCAGCAGCACGGCATAGGCAGACAGGGACAGGATAATATGAATATCCAGCCCCAAAAAGTTTTGTACAGTAATTTTGGCGGGCTGAGTAAAGGCAAAACCCAGAAATAACCCGGTAGCAGCCACTGGAATACCAATCAGGTTCAGCGCAATAATCGGCCGATATGTGCTATAGATAATACTCAGCAGTAACATCAATCCCGAGGTAAAGGAAAACAGGGCAAAAACATCATAATTGATCCCCAGCGGTGTATACATATCGCCGGAGACCACCAGCGCATGCAGCAGCAGTCCTACCAAGGCAGTCAGGCCAACAAACCATTGATTTGGAGCACGTTTAGCCATCAAGTGAATGAACAGATACCAGAAGGAAGCGGTATAAGCGACTAATGCTAAGATCGTATAAACCAAAGGGAGGCTAACCATGTCAAACCTTTTTAAGGGTGATGAATATTCATTTATATAAATTCGCTGCGAACTACAGTATCCTATAGCATTCTATGCATAAATTTTCTATTTTAAGAAACAATTTTTTGCTACTGGCTATTTTAAGCGGATTTTGCAATGTTTGATACCTTAACAGAACGACTCACACAGAGTTTAAGAAATGTTACTGGCTCAGGGCAGCTAACCGAAGACAATATTAAAGATACGTTACGTGAAGTACGTATGGCACTTCTTGAAGCCGACGTTGCGTTACCTGTAACTCGTGAATTTATCGCGAAAGTTAAGGAAGAAGCATTGGGCCAGGAAGTGATGACTCAGTTATCCCCAGGGCAAGCCTTCGTCAAAATTGTCTATGACGAATTGACCAAAATGATGGGCGAGGCCAATGAAAGCCTTGACCTGGCAGCTAAACCCCCGGTGGTTGTGCTGCTGGCCGGTTTGCAGGGTGCGGGTAAAACCACCACTGCAGCCAAACTTGCGCGCTTCTTGCAAGAACGTCAAAAGAAAAAAGTCGCGATGGTCTCTGCCGACGTCTATCGTCCGGCGGCGATTAAGCAGCTTCAGACTGTTGCCGGTGAAGTTGGCGCAATCTTCTTAGAGTCGAATGCTGACGAAAAACCAATTACGATTGCCAACCGTGCCATTGAGCAGGCAAAAATCCAGTTTGCTGATGTGCTCATTGTCGATACCGCAGGACGTCTGCATATCGATGATGACATGATGGATGAAATTAAAGAGCTACACGCAGCGATTAACCCGACTGAAACCCTGTTCGTGGTCGATGCCATGACCGGTCAGGATGCGGCCAATACTGCCAAAGCTTTTAACGATGCCTTGCCTTTGACCGGTGTGATTCTGACCAAGACGGATGGTGATGCGCGCGGTGGTGCGGCACTTTCGGTACGTGCTATTACGGGTAAACCGATCAAGTTCCTCGGGATGGGTGAAAAGCTGGATGCTCTGGAGCCATTCCATCCGGAGCGTGTGGCACAGCGTATTCTTGGCATGGGTGACGTGCTGTCTTTGGTCGAAGAAGTTGAACGCAAGATCGACAAAGAAAAAGCCGAAAAAATGGCGAAGAAATTGCAAAAAGGCGGCAGCTTCAACTTTGAAGACATGCTGATGCAATTCGAGCAGATGAACAAGATGGGCGGCATGATGGGCTTTCTGGATAAACTTCCGGGCATGAGCAATGCAGGACTTCAAGATGCGATTGCGCAGGCGAATCCTGAAAAGCAAGTGAAGAAAATGGAAGCGATTATCCAGTCGATGACCATCAAGGAGCGCCGTAATCCGGAGCTGATGAATCCCAGCCGTAAAAAGCGTATTGCAGCAGGTTGTGGCATGGAAGTCTCAGAAGTGAACAAGCTGATCAAGCAACATGCGCAAATGGCGAAAATGATGAAGAAATTTGCCAATCCGTCGGGTATGGCAAAAATGATGAAATCACTCAGCGGTTTACAGAAACAGTTTGGCGGCGGCGGTGGCATGGGTCCACTGTTCGGCGGCAATGATAAAAAGTAAGATGTTGAAATAAAAAAGGCGCGCAATGCGCCTTTTTTATGGGCTAGTTTTTCTTGCGCTTTTGTTTAAACAAAACAACATTTGCTTACCCAAATCCTCGATAAAATCAGGCAGACTCAACAGCATTAAAATAAATAAAGGCAAAATGCAGATGGCTCAGGTGATTGTGGTGCATGGTTATACGGCCAGCCCGGAAGAAAACTGGTTTCCATGGATTCAGGAAAAAGTCCAGCAGGAACATGTCAGCTTGAAAGTACTCAGACTTGACCCATCGACCACGCCAAAACTGGAGGTCTGGGAACAGCAAATGCGTGAACAGATTGATGAAATAGATGAAAACAGTATTTTCATTGCACATAGTCTGGGCTGTCTGGCCACCTTGCATTATTTAAGCCGTGAACTAAAAAATCAGAGAATCAGACAGCTGGTGCTGGTTGCCGGTTTTAATGGCCGGCTCGGGCGTTTAGAGGAAGTGGACCCTTTTATTGATGCCGCTCAGGTAGATTTTGAGAGACTGAAACGTCAGATTGACGAGCGTGTGGTGATTTATTCGGAAGCCGATGACCGGGTATTGCCTGAATTTAGTCTAGAGCAGGCAGAAAGTCTGGATACTATCGTGATCAGTGCCGAGCATCAGGGACATTTTATTAATTCTCAAGGCTGTACAGAGCTGCCTGAAGTCTGGCGGGTAATTGAGCCTTATTTAACTAAAATTCCCTCTGATTAAACTGTGCTAACTCGCTGATCCAGAGCTTAAAGGCTTTAGATACATGATTTATATAGCCGCTAATCTATAGACAAAAAGTATGCAGAGCAGAAGCCAGCACTGTTGGCATGCTCTTTTCTAAATAATAAAAATGAATACAGCAGCGAATCGTCTGCTTTCTTTAAAATTTAAAATAAGTCAATCACCATGACCCATAGAATAAAAAAAGTGTATATCGTACCCGACTATCAAGCCACGATTAATGATCACTGGTATCCATGGCTTAGCCATCAGATCAGGAGAGCCGGATTTCAGGCCAAGCGCGTCATACTGGCCAATCCATTTCAACCAGATCTGGACGAATGGCAGCAAAACCTGCAAGTGCAGATGCCGCAGCTGGATGAACACAGCATTATTGTGGCGCATGGGTTTAGTGCTTTGAGTGTCTTACAGTTTTTGCAAAAACAGCCGGGCTTTCAAGAACAAAAAATTGGAGGATTGGCTATAGTGGCGGGTTTTGATACGCCCTTAGTGGCTTGGTCCGAATTAAATAAAATGATTCAGACAGTACGATTAGACTTTAGGGGATTACCGCAACATTATCAGCGGGCAGTAATGTTTGTGTCCAGCAATGACCCTTATGTGCCTGCACCAGTTTCACTGCGGCTGGCTCATACCCTGAACGCTCAAATTTTTGAAATCAGGGAAGCAGGCCATTTTTGTAAACGGGACAGTTATACTGATTTTCCTCAGTTACTCACTGTGATCATACGTTTTCTGGCAAATGGTCTGCAAAATGCTGCAGGCCTTTAAGCAGCAGATCCGGTTCAATCACAGGGTCAAACTGTACCAAATGCTGGGCAAATAAGGGAGCATCGCCACCGGTCAGGATCAATTGTGCCGGAAAATGTTCCAGTACTTTTTGAATGGTACTGAGCAGTCCCAGCAAAATGCCATGATGTACGGCATCAATGGTATTGCGTCCCGGAGAAAGCTCCTCAAAGGCGGCATCCGGAATTTTAATGCCCTTGGTATTTTGAATCAGGGAATCGCGTTGCAAATACAGGTTCGGCAGAATATAGCCCCCGAGATGATATTGGCCCTGGGTCAGATCAATGGTCAAGGCAGTGCCACAGCTGATCACACAATAATTTTGTTCAGCTGATTTGGCGACTGCGAGCACTTGCAGCCAGCGGTCGATGCCCAGTTGGGATGGCTGGTCATAACCGCAGTGCAGTCCTGCATATTCAGCCTGCACTTTGGCACAGATGACGGGTACATTCAGCTTCTTGAGTATTTTTAGAATACGGTCATTACTTTTTTTATCCTGAACTGAAGAAACGCCGACTTGCTGCAAACCTAGCTCTTTAAAATGCTGGATCAGTCCAAGCAATAGGTCAGTGGGAGACTGTAAATGCAATTCAGCCGCATGCTCAATAATCTGATCCTGCTCGGTGATCCAGTATTTAAGCCGGGTATTGCCGATATCTAGCCATAGTTTTTTCATAGAGCTTGCTCTGTTCAGGTAGGGTTTTTAAGGCGAAGTTGACCCTGATAAAAAGCTTGAACACCCTGACTGGTGGCAATTTTTACTGCACCATCATCCTGAATGCCCAGAAAAGTTCCTGAATATTGCCCTTGCAGATCCGTGAATTCAACCGTTTGTTGTATAAATGCTGCAGAACGGTTAAAACGCGCCGCCAGATTTTGGCAGTCATAATTAAACCATTGACCGGCCTGCTGGATCGCCAGATAAAGCTGGGCAATCAGTTCCACTCTTGAGGTCTGCGTCAATCCCAACTCGCTTAAAGAACTGACCTGCTGGTCGGGTATCTCGGTAGAGAGGGGATCAATATTCAGGCCAACACCGACTACTACTTGCCGGGTTGAAATCGGTTCCACCAGAATGCCGCCCCATTTACCTTGGGGGCTATACAGGTCATTGGGCCATTTGACTTGAAGATTCAGTCCTTGCAGTCTCGGCATTTGCAGGATATTTAACGCAATTTCCAGCGCCAGACGGCCATCTATTGCTTTTTGTGTATGTAGCAATGTGCTTAAATAGATATTTCCTTCAGGCGAGACCCACTGACGCTGGCGTTGTCCGCGCCCCTGGGTTTGCACCCGGCTACAGACCAGTACGTGCTGTACATTTTTGCTGGCCAGTTCGCGTACATCATCATTGGTTGATGTGGTCACGGGCTTGATTAATAACACTTCAGGGAGTTGGCCTGCATCGCTTAAACGTTGCTGCAGTTCGCGAGTTTCTACATCCATTTGAATCTAAACGTGGTAAATGTCGTTATGGAGTTAATCATATATTTATTGATTGGTGCAATCGCAGGATTCGCCGCAGGCCTGTTTGGTGTCGGTGGTGGTCTGATCATTGTACCCATCCTGTACATTGTTTTTACCCAGCTCCAGTACGATCCAGGCGTGATTATGCATATGGCAGTAGGCACTTCTCTGGCCACAATTATTGTCACTTCGATCAGTTCGGTGATGGCACATCATCAAAAAGGTGCCGTTTTGTGGCATGTGTTTCGTAATCTGGCTCCCGGTCTGATCGTGGGCTCATTTTTCGGGGCGGGAATTGCAGATTATTTATCCGCTCAAGGCCTGCAACTCTTAATCGGCTTCTTCGCCGTCTGGGTCGCTTTCAGAATGTTTAGGGGTGCCCATATACAGATTGATCCGAACCAGCAGCTGCCTTCGGCCCCCCTACAACTTGCAGCAGGTGCAGGGATTGGGGTGGCTTCAGCGATTTTCGGAATTGGGGGAGGCAGTCTGACGGTACCTTTTTTAAATCGTTGCGGCGTCGCGATACAAAAAGCAGTCGCGACCTCAGCGGCCTGCGGACTCCCTATTGCACTTGCCGGAGCGATTGGTTTTATTTGGTTTGGACAGCAGGCACAGGTCAATGTAGCGAATACCATCGGTTATATCCATATCTATGCTTTTATCGGGATTAGCCTGATGAGCTTCTTTACCGCAAAGCAGGGTGCAAAAGTGGCACATCGATTGTCACCGGCGATGCTCAAGAAATGTTTTGCCGGCTTGCTGACCACAGTCGGGCTGTATTTTATCTATCAGGGCTTTATTGCCTGATTGGTCTCTTTTAAACCAGACTTGATCAGGAGAATCGACTTGTATTCTCCTTTTTATCGGGCTGGATTGGCTGTGCAGACACAAGATTGTCTGACAATGTCAAAGTATTTCCTGCAAAAAAACCGTTTAATCAATGAAAAGTCATTCAGAATGACTCCATTTGCATCAATAAAAATAAGACAGGAACGGTATGCAACAACAAGAAGCACACAGTTTATCTGTACAGATTGCCAAGCACATCAGTGAACAGATCATCCGGGGCGAGCTGGTCGAAGGCGAGCGGATTCAGGAACTTAGAATTGCGTCGGAGCTGGACGCCAGCCGCGGTTCAGTGCGTGAAGCCCTGCTTTTACTGGAACGCACCCAATTGATTGAAATCTTCCCGCGCCGCGGAGCGATGGTCTCGGAAATGTCCGCTTTGCAGGTACGTGCCCTATTTGAAATGAGTGCCTTGCTTCTGGGACAGATGGTGCATCGTATGGCTGAAAGCTGGCGTAGCCATGAAGCTGAGCGTATTCAGCTATTATTAGAACAATTGGAAGCCGAAACCCGCCAAGGTCATACTGAAAAGTTTTATGATTTAATCTTTCAGGGGATGGCCCAGCAACCGGAAATGGTGGGAAATCCTTATCTGATGCGCTACTACCAGGAACTATTACCTTCCTTGCGCCGTAGCTATTTTCTGACCCTGAATATTTCCAGACGTGAGCTACAAGAATCTTTCGAGCTGTTTAAGCTGGTTACTGAAGCAATTTTGATCCGAAAATCACATCAGGCCTCTTTATTTATGGAAGATTTTTGTCGACACTTACGCAACCTTGTGTTGGAATCTCTGACACGGATGAAACAAATTGAACTCGCGTGGGCCAGACGCTCACGACGTTAAATCAGGACACTATGCGTTTAAGCAGCTTAAAACTTTCAGGCTTCAAATCTTTTGCTGACAGCACCACGCTACACTTTAAAGATAATCGTACTGCGGTGGTCGGGCCGAATGGTTGTGGGAAATCCAATGTGATTGATGCCATTCGCTGGGTCATGGGTGAATCTAGTGCCCGCCAGTTGCGTGGTGGCAGCATGCAGGATGTGATTTTTACCGGAACCGCCAAGCGTAAACCGGTGGGCATGGCCAGTGTAGAGTTACGTTTTGACAATACCTATGGCAAGCTGGGTGGGGCTTATAATGCCTATAGCGAGCTGGCTGTACGGCGACAAGTCAACCGGGATGGCAAGTCTGAATATTTTCTGAATGGCAGCAAATGTCGCCGTCGCGATATTACCGATATTTTCCTGGGGACCGGTCTGGGACCACGTTCCTATGCCATTATTGAACAGGGCATGATTAACCGTCTGGTCGATGCCAAGCCGGAAGAAATGCGGGTCTTTATTGAGGAAGCTGCTGGCGTTTCGCGTTATCAGGTCCGTCGCCGCGAAACCATGCTGCATCTGGACCACACTACACAAAACCTGTCCCGTCTGGAAGATATTGCTGCTGAACTGAAAGCTCAGCTAAAAACCCTGAAACGCCAGTCTGAAACCGCGATTCAATATAAAGAGCTGGAAGCAGAGATTCGTCAGATCAGGGTTGAAGTGCTTTCGTTCCAGTCGGAGCAGAGCCAGCGCCTGCAAGAAGAATACACGGTGCAGATGAATGAACTGGGTGAAAGTTTCAAGCTGGTCCGTTCAGAGCTGACGACGGTCGAGTATGACTTGGGTACCACCAGCGAGCTGTTCCAGCGCCTGATCCAACAATCTACACCGCTACAAAGCGAATGGCAGCAGGCGGAAAAAAAGCGCAGTGAACTGGAAATGACTTTGCAGCAGAAGCAATCCCTGTTGCAGCAGAATTCCAATAGTCTAATCAAACTGGAAGAGCAAAAAGCCCAGACCAAAGAACGGCTACAGTTGACTGAACTACAACTGGAAACCCTGCAAGCACAGCTTGAAGAACAGACAGTACAGCTACACCAACAGGAAGGCCAGAAGCAGAATCAAACGCAGCAGCTGGCAGAGCTTAAATCTCGGCAAGCAGCAGTCGCGGCCCAATTTACGCAAATTAAAACCCAGGTAGAGCAGCAGCAACAGCGTCAATCACAGATGCTGGCGCAAAGCGAACAGCTGGCAAAAAATATTGCCCGTATCGAGCAGCAAAAACAGACCTTGGCTCAGCAAGTTAGCCAGATTCAGCAGCAAGTACAGCAGGATGAGCTGGAACATGATCAGCAAGATAGAGCCCAGGCTGAACAGCAGCTTGCAGGCCATGAAGCCCGGCTGCAAGAACTCAAAACTCAACTCGAGCAACTTCAGGCAGAACAGGTCACGCATCAACAGCATCTGATGCAGCTGAAATCGAAAATTCAGGTGCTGCATTCAGAACGGAAAAACCTGAGCCAGCTACTGACCAAAGCCCATCCACCGGTCAAGACCGATAGGGTACAGCTCATGCAGGTCTTAAAGCTTCAGCCTCCGGCCAAAGTCCATGCCGCTTTGATCGAGAAGTTTCTGGCCAAATGGCTCTCGGCTCAAGTGCTGACACAAGATGAGCATTTTTTAGAGAATCATCCACGTCAGTTCAAGACGCAAACTGCGCAGCTCCAGATACAAATCGCCGGCTTGCCATGTCTGGCGGACTGGATTGCCGCGCCCCATTATTCACTCTGGCAGCAGGTCGCCGTTGCCGAATCTTTTCATGCCGCTTTAAGCCTGCAACCGCAGTTACAGCCGGGTCAGTCGATCCTGAGTCTGGATGGTTACCATGTGGGGCCAGACTGGGTCATTGCGCTGGATTATGATGCACATAGTCAGGCCGGACAGGGTGCGCTCAGCCATCGTATTCGTCTGGATGAGATTGAGCAGCAGCTTACTGAGCTTGAACCACAGCTTACAGAGGCGGAACAGCAACTCCCTGAGCTGAATCAACAGATCGCAGCCCTACATCACCAGATTCAGGCGAGTAGTGAGCAGCAGAAGCAGGCGCAAAAACAGTTACAACAACTTGATTTAAATATTGCCAAAGCCCAGAGTGCGACGCAGGCCTTTACGCTACAGAAGCAGCAGTTACACAATCAATTGCAACAGCTGGAAGAGCAGCTGGAAGAAGATGCGATGCAGAAAGATGATCTGGAAATTGATCTGCATGCTTTAAACCTGAAACTGGAGCAGGCACTTCCGCAGTATAAAACCCTGCAATTTCAGCTGGAAGAACTGAATACTCAGCTGGAAGATGCACAGCAATTGAGCCAGCAGGTACAGCAGGAAGCGGAATTGTTGCGCCGGCAAAGTGTCCAGAGTCAGCAACAGCTCGAATTACTGGAAAAAGATCAGGTCTTTTTAAAACAGCAATATCAGCAGATTGCGCTCCAGATTGAGCAGGCCAAAAAGTTTGTTGATCCGGTACAGTTGGAATTACCCGCGCTACATAGCCAGTTTAAGGAACAGGCGCAGATCACGGAAAAACTGCAAAACACTTGGGCAGACTGGCAGCTTGAACTGAAGCAGTTGCAGGACAAACAGCAAAATTTAACAGAACAGCGACATCGCTTTCAGCAACAGGATGAGAGAATCCGAACCGAACTGGAGGCGAAGCGTCTGGCCTGGCAGGCAGCCAAATCAGATTTACAGCATTATTCAGAACAGCTAAAAGAGATGAATAGTGAGATGATTTCCGGTTTGACGCTGGATGTACAGGCACATCAGGCCAAGCTGGAAAAAGCCCAGGCTAAGTTTGACAAATTGGGCGCAGTCAATCTGGCAGCTTCCGCAGAATACGAAGAAGTTTCCCGACGTTATGAGGAACTCAGCCACCAGATGCAGGACCTGGAAAATACAGTGGAACAGCTCCAAGCTGCCATGAAAAGTATTGATCAGGAAACCCGTAAGCTGTTTATGAACACTTTTAATCAGGTCAATGCCGAGCTGCAACACCTGTTCCCGAAAGTGTTTGAAGGCGGTGAAGCCAGCTTGAGTCTTGAAGACGGATGGCAATCGGGTGTAAAACTGATGGCAAGACCCCCGGGCAAACGCAACAGTTCGCTGGCTTTGCTGTCTGGTGGTGAAAAGGCCCTCACGGCATTGGCTTTGGTCTTCGCGATTTTTCGTTTAAATCCGGCGCCATTTTGTGTGCTGGATGAAGTGGATGCACCGCTGGATGATGCCAACGTGGGACGTTTTTGTAATTTAGTCAAAGAGCTTTCTGAACACGTGCAATTTATTTATATTACTCATAACAAACTTGCAATGATGATGGCGACTGATCTGTTAGGTGTAACCATGCCTGAACCGGGAACATCAAAACTAGTGACAGTAAATTTGGAACAGGCAAAAGAATACGGCTTAGCTGCGGAGGTATAACATGGAAATCACCACAATTATCGGGATTATTATTGCAGTTGTAATCATGCTGCTCGGCATCAAAATGATCTTTAAAAAACCTGCTGAAGCTGTCCCTTCTCTTGATGCAGATCTCCATATTGACCCGGACAGCCAGACGCCCGTCATTCCACGTCATGTGCGTTCACAGCTCAACAAAAAAGAAGCAGAAGCGGTAGAGCGGGTAGAACCACGCCTGCATGAAGAAACCCCTGTAGCGCTGTCTGCAAATCCCGACCAAGTCGAACCGGGACTTGCAGATGCAGCAAGTGTGGCAAAAGCAGAAAAGTATCAAGCTGTTACAGCAGAGGCTAAACCTGTTCCAGAACAGCTGGAAGATACACCGGCTGACGTGGTAACCACTAAAGCAGGCTCAGAACCTCAAGCAGAATCTCAGCCGCAAGAGCAGATAAAAACTGAAGAAAGCAAAGCAGATATGACCGAAACGGTGCATGACTCAGCGCCTGAGTTCAGCCTGAACAGCAATATCGAAAAAGCTGAAATCTCTGAGTTTAATGATGAAAGCAGCATTCTGGATGCACATCTGCATGAGCAAAAAATTGTGGATGAAGAAAGTGCGCTGGCCAATGCTGAAATGATCATTTCATTGCATATCTATCCGCAAAACCGTGTACTGTCGGGTGATAAAACCCTAAAAGTCTTGTTAAAATACGGCTTGCGTTATGGCGAGCTGGCCTGTTTCCACCGTTATAGTGAAGATGGTTCCAAACTGCTTTTTTCGGTGCTGCGCATGACCGATACTGGCATGGAAGGCTTTGATCTGGAAACCTTATCTACTGAAGAAGTGAAAGGTTTGGCTTTCTTCCTGACACTGCCGCATAGCGATGTACAAAATGCCTTTGATACCATGGACAGTGTTTCACGCCTGATTGCCCGCGAAGTAGACGGGATTGTCTATGATCAGAATCATCAGGAATTCACCCCGCAATTACGTGAATTCTGGCGTCATCAGGCCATCGATTACCGTGCCGGACAAACTGCTGCAGAAGCTTGATTTGCAATATTGAATCTGTAGGTTCCGATTTTTATAATAGCCAACAGCTGAATGTGTATAGGGCGGATTAACCGCCCTTTTTTATGGTGAAATTATGACCCAAGATGCCACTGTCATTGCGCAAATGCGTCAACTGATTCAACTGCTTGCCCGGCATAATCATGCCTATTATGTAATGGATCAGCCAACCATTGAAGACAGTGAATATGATCAGCTTTTTCATCAGCTTAAAGCGCTGGAACAACAATATCCACATTTGAGACAACCGGATACGCCAACCGACAAGGTCGGAGGGCGGCCGCTGGCAAAATTTGTTTCCGTGACTCATGCAGTGCCTATGCTGTCTCTGGGCAATGTCTTTAACCAGGATGATCTCTTTGCCTTTGCCCGCCGGATTGAAGAGCGTTTGCCAAAGCAGACAATTGAATATGATGTCGAATTAAAGTTCGATGGCCTAGCGATTTCTCTGTGGTATGAACATGGGGTACTGGTGCGCGGTGTCACGCGGGGTGATGGCGAAACGGGTGAAGATATTACCCAGAATGTCAAAACCATCCGGAACTTGCCGAAGTTTCTGGTAGCGGTGAATGGAATCATTCCAGAGCTGCTTGAAGTGCGCGGTGAAGTCCTGATGCCGAAGTCCGGTTTTGAACGCTTGAATGCCGCCAATCTGGACAAAGGGGAAAAAACCTTTGCCAATCCACGAAATGCTGCGGCAGGAAGTTTACGCCAGCTGGATCCGAAAATTGCCGCTTCACGCCCTCTGGCATTTTATGCATATGGGATTGCCCAGTGCGTACCGCATCATGGTCAGGACAACATGTCAGCCAGTCTGGAATGGCTGAGCCAGTTCGGGTTTGCAACCGGAGAGCAGCACTTTATCTGCCAGTCGATTGAGGAAGTGCAGGCTGTTTATGAACGGATGATTCAGCAGCGGGCTGACCTAAGCGTGGAAATTGATGGCTTGGTCATTAAAGTCAACGACCTGAAACAGCAGCAGCAACTCGGCTTCTTGAGCCGTGAACCGCGCTGGGCCACTGCCTATAAATTCCCAGCCGTGGCGGCCATTACCACAGTTGAGCATATTGACTGGCAGGTCGGCCGCACTGGTACCTTGACCCCAGTGGCGCGCTTGAATCCAGTTGCAGTGGGTGGCGTCACGGTTTCCAATGTGACCTTGCATAATATAGGCGAGATTCACCGTCTGGATGTACGGATTGGTGATACCGTGAGTGTCTATCGCAGTGGAGATGTGATTCCTAAGGTTGAAAAAGTCTGGCCGGAATTTCGTCCTGCCGATGCACTTGAAGTTCGTTTGCCAGATACCTGTCCGGTCTGTGATTCACCAGTAGTTATGCCGGAAGGTGAAGCACTGGCACGTTGTTCAGGGGGGCTATACTGTGCAGCACAGCGGATCGAGGCGATTCGTCACTTTGTTTCGCGTAAGGCCATGGATATTGAAGGTCTGGGCGACCGCTGGGTAGAATCGCTGTTGCATCTGAATCTCTTGAAAGATATCTCGGATATTTACCATCTGCATGAGCATCGTGAAACCTTGCTTGGTATTGAAAAGATGGGAGCCAAATCGGTTCAGAACCTGCTGGATGCGATTGAAAACAGCAAGAAAACCACACTGGCAGCATTTATCTATGCACTCGGTATTCGGGGGGTAGGTGAAACCACGGCGCGGATGCTGGCCAATACCTTCCAGACTCTGGACGCCTTACGCCATGCTGATCTTGAAACCTTAAAGAAAACACCGGATGTGGGAGATATTACCGCAGAATGGATTATTGATTTCTTTCAGGCACCGCATAATCTGGAAGTGCTGGATCGTCTGCTTGCCGCAGGCATTCACTGGGATGCACCGGTTGCTCCGCCTCGCCAGCCACTCAATGGTGAAAGTTGGGTGGTGACCGGAACCCTCAGCAGTATGGGACGTGATGAAGCAACACAATTATTGCAAGCCCTCGGTGCTCGGGTGAGTGGTAGTGTATCTGCTAAAACCAAATGTGTGGTGGCTGGAGAAAAGGCCGGCTCGAAACTGGATAAGGCTGAAAAACTGGGTGTACCCGTGATAAATGAAGAGCAGTTTATTGATTTGATGCATAATTATGGCCTGCTGGAAGCTTAAGCTATTTTCTTGGCTTTTTAATCGCCTCTAAATATTAAAAAAGACACCTTCGGGTGTCTTTTTTAATACTTTCAAATCACTCTACCGGTTAAGGAATATAGCGTTTGACCAGTCCGTCATCAAGAAGCTGCTGAAAATGCTCAACCAGACTTTCTTGTACCGGACGATATTGAATCCCGAGCTGATCCTGACTTTTTTGTGCATTAAAATAAATTGGATAGCCCATGTTGAGTTCGACAAATTTCCGGCTAAAGCCGGCAAGTGGGCCAAACATCTTAAATGCAGTTTTAGGTAACTGATTGCGTGGGAAAGGAAACTTGGCACCAAAAGCTTTACGCAAAATTTTCCCCATCTCCAGCAGGCTTAAAGTCTCACTACAAATAATATAACGGCCTTCGGCCTCGGGATTAAATGCTGCAAGGAGATGTGCTTCAGCGACGTCTTGTACATCGACAACCCCATTCCACATAGGCGGAACACCCAGCAGGGTCAGACCATTGGCAAACTGTTGCAGAACTTCCACGCTGCCAGACTGGGTGTTGGGGGTAAGGGATTTTCCAAATACCAGAGCAGGATTAATACAAATCAGATCCCAACGGTCCTGCGCCTCCGCCATTTCCCAAGCCTTGCGTTCGGCCATCACCTTGGAATAAGGATAAGGCTGATGATGCGGGGAGCTGGTCATATTCCAGTGCGACTCATCAAAACGCTGCTGTTCGGTTTGTAAAATATCAATGGCATCGCCATAGGTCGAGGCAATACTGGAGGTCACCACCACGCGTTGAACCGATTCGGTCTTATTGACGCTATTTAATACATTTTCTGTGCCCACAACTGCGGGCTCAATGATATCTTTTACGGGGTCTGTATAATTGGTCACAACAAAAGGCGAAGCCATATGAAACACGATTTCACAGTCCTGCATCGCCGCATCAAAAGAACCCGGGGTTAGCAGATTGGCTGCAAACAGTTTAAGTGTGCCAGGAGCACTGTCGGCAATCTGTTCCAGATGCTTAAAACTTTGCGTCTTGTTTAAATCCCGAACAGTAGCGTGAACGGTATACCCTTGGGTTAAAAGTTTTTGAATTACCCAACTGGCGATATAGCCAGAGGCACCGGTCACGAGCACAGGCGCTGTAGTTGATGGTTGTGTCATAATGAAACCGTTGTTGTTTTAAATTTCCCTGCATCATAAGACAAATCAAGCATAAAATACCCCAATATAATGATATTTATACAAACATGATGAGTATTTTTTATCACGATGATTTTTTACAATTTTTAACGTTTGATTTTTCTAGTAAAATTTTGACTTTGGAAAAGATACAAGCAGTTGCAACATCTTGTTTTCTAAACGGGATTTATCTGAATTGAGAGGGTAAATGCAAGTGCTTCTCATTTTAATTTTATAAAAATCATATATTTACGTAAATTTAACTTTTGCAAAACCGCACGGTTTTATTCATAATAGATTTTATAAAATAGGGAGTAGTTCAAAATGCGTGGTAATCCAGAAGTCGTAGACTATTTGAATATGCTGATTGGCGGCGAGCTGGCTGCCCGTGACCAATATCTGATTCACTCTCGTATGTATGAAGATTGGGGCTTGAGCAAGATCTTCGAACGAATTGATCATGAAATGCAGGAAGAAGCCCAACATGCGGATGCGATTATCCGTCGTGTCCTGTTTCTGGAAGGCAAGCCGAACATGATGCGTGATGACATTGAGGTCGGTGAAGATGTGGTCAGTTGCTTGAAAGCCGATTTAAAACTTGAGTATCATGTGCGTGAAAAGCTGGCTCAGGGAATCAAGCTGTGCGAGGAAAAAGGGGATTATATCACCCGTGATCTGCTACGCCAGCAAATGTCTGATACCGAAGAAGATCATACGTACTGGCTGGAAAAACAGCTGAGGTTGATTGAGTTGATTGGTCTGCAAAATTATATCCAGTCACAGATGTAAAACATAGATAGAAAATCCCGCAATTTTGGCGGGATTTTCTATATTGAAAGGCGCTATTTTGAAAACCCAACCATTTTTGATAATCCAGACGCGGGCAGATCGTTAAACAGCAAGCCATAACATGAGTCATTGATATAAAGTAATAAAATTGAAGAGGGTAATGACAATGCTTGGGAAAAAGGTGACTCAGATCGCCAGAACCGGATGAATCTTAAATTTAAGTTTATAAAGCTGCTCTTATTCTAAGCAGACTGTGGCATTATCTAGAGCTTGAACCTGTTAAAAAAATAAAGAATTAGATCAAGTGCATGCTAAAAGAAAAATTTTTAACTCCATTTTTACAGCTGACTCGCTGTCTGATCGTAAGCTGTCTGTTTGCAACTGCTGCATTACCGGTCGGGGCTGCCAATCCAGCCGATCCAAATAAAATCCTGCGTGACGTTTTTCCGGTGGCTGAAACCGGCTTTGATCCGGCTGCGACTCATGATGTCTATTCTGGCCGGGTCAATGCTGCCATTTTTGAAAATCTATTTAGTTATGATTATCTGGCGTCCCCAGTCAAACTGGTACCGAATACGGCAGTCGCTTTACCACAGGTCAGCGCGGATGGTCTGACTTATACTATTCAAATCAAGAAGGGAATTTATTTTGCAGATGATCCGGTATTTAAAGGCAAGAAGCGTGAACTGACGGCTGCTGACTATGCCTATTCACTGAAACGGCTGATAGACCCGACCTTACATTCTCCAAACAGCTGGTTGCTGGAGGGCCGGATCAAGGGAACAGAAGCCTTACTGGCACAGGCTAAAAAAACCGGCAAGTTTGATTATGATCGGCCCTTTGAAGGCATTCAGACGCCGGATCGCTATACCCTGATTTTAAAGCTGATTAAACCGGATCAGAACTTTGCAATGCTGCTTGCCCATCAGCCGGCAGCGGCGGTCGCCAGAGAGGTCATTGAAAAATATCGTAATAAGGCCGGCTTTGTGATGGATCATCCGGTGGGTACCGGGCCCTATCTGCTGAGTCACTGGACACCAGCTTCACGGATCATCTTAACTGCCAATCCGAACTATCGTGGCTTTGTCTGGAACTTTAAGGCCAGTCATCATGCAGATCAGCCTATTATCAAGGCCATGCAAGGAAAGAAAATGCCGCAGATTGGCACTATTGATATTCGGGTGATTGAAGAAGCTCAGTCCCGCTGGCTGGCTTTTAGTAAAAATGAGCTGGATATCAGTGAAATTGAGGGTGATCTGGTGGTACAGGCATTAGAAAATGGCGTACTCAAACCGAATTTAAAAAAGCAAGGCATACAACTTTCTCGCATTAGCGATCCTTTAATTGGCTATCAGTACTGGAATATGCGGCATCCGGTCGTGGGCGGATTGGCAAAGGAAAAAATAGCCTTACGTCGGGCAATGGCAATGGCATTTTCAACTGAGAAGATGATCAATATTCTGTATAAAGGTGATGCCACTCAGCTACAAATGCCGATTCCTCCCGGGATGGTCGGTTATTCTCCACAGTACAAGAGCAGTATTCCCTACTCAGTCAAGGCGGCCAATCTGCTGCTTGACCGCTATCAATATCAGGTCGGGACGGATGGCTGGCGGCGTCAGCCGAATGGCAAGCCGCTGGAAATTGAGCTGATTGTGGGAAATACCAGCCGTGGTCAACAGCAGGCAGAATTCTGGAAAAAGGCACTCGACAGCATCCAGATCAAGATGGTGAGTAAAGCCATGCCATTTGCTGAAGCCCTCAAACTGGAAAAGCAGTGCAAGACCATGTTTAAAGGCTCGGCCTGGATTGCGGACTATCCGGATGCCGATAACTTTATGCAGCTGTTTTACGGTAAAAATATCCACATGACCAATAACTCCTGTTTCAGGCATCCCGAATTTGACCGGCTCTATGAGCAGACCCAGAGCATGAATCCGGGTCCTGAACGTGATGCCCTGTATCGCAAGATGTCACGCATTCTGGAGGTTAATATGCCGGTTCTCATGCTGTACAGCAGCTACCGTAATGTACTCACTCAAGCGCGGGTGATCGGCTATAAGAATCATCCGATTTTGTCAGCAGAATGGATGTATCTCGATGTCGATTCTAAAAAATAATCCAACACTGGAGCGATGGATGCAGTCAAAGAAAATGAAAATAAGCACTCTCAGTGTGTTGCTCATGATGAGCAGTTCCGGGGCAATCGCGGCTCAGCCCTCATTCTTGCCTTTATTTAAGGCAAGCGAGATTCCCGCCTTATGTGATGCAAACTTAAAAAAAATGCACAAGCAGGTTAAAAAGTTTGAAAGCAAAAAAATAAAAAACAATGCCCGAAGTTCGGCCTATTTGGCAGAGTGGGACAACATTCTGGCCGAAGCGAGCGATTTTATTTCACCGATTGGACTATATAGCAATATAGATCCAGATCCGGCCTTACGTCAGGCCGCAGATGATTGTGAGCTTAAAAGTGATCAATATCTGACGGTACTGTATCAGCGCCCACAGCTTTATGTCCAATTTAAGAAATTAACCGCAATAGATGAAATTGATCAGAAATATCTGAAGGATATTCTGGAACAGTTTGAAAAAAACGGCATACAGCTGAGCGCAGACAAGCAGAAACGCTTAAAGGAAATTATGGATGAGAGCACCAGGCTCTCTCAGGATTTCTCCAAAAACGTACGGGATAATCAGGACAAGGTTGAATTTAATCCGGAGGAAATGAAAGGTTTGCCAGACAGCTATATGGCAGGCCTGAAGACAAATACCCGTGGGAATTATGAATTAGGCTTTGATTACCCGGAATATCAGCCTTTTATGGAGCTGGCAGACAGTGATGCAGCACGTAAACGCTATCAGACGGCGTATAGCCGGCGTGGTACTGAACAAAACCTGAAGCTGATGAAAAGGGCAATCGATCTGCGTTATGAGCAGGCACAACTATTTGGAAAAGACAGCTATGCCCATTTTGCCCTGGCATATCGTATGGCTAAAACCCCTGAAGCCGTCAATGCTTTTCTGGAGGAAGTTCATGCCAAGGTGGCGCCGCTAGAAAAACAGGAGATAGAAGAATTACGTCGTTTCAAGGCAGAAAGCTTAAAAATTCCTGTGGAAACAGCAAAAATTGAGCGTTGGAGCCAGCTTTACTGGAATGAAAAGCTACGTCAGGCCAAATACCAGATTGATCAGGAAAAACTGCGCGATTATTTTCCAACTGAAGCTGCACAGAAATGGTTATTTGCCCTGTCTTCTGAACTATACGGCATCCAGTTCAAGCCGGTGAAAGTCAAAGCCTGGCATGATGAAGTGGAATACTACGCCGTGCATGACACTGCTTCCGGAGAGTTTCTGGGCGGCCTGTATCTGGATAAATACCCGCGTAAAGGTAAGTATGGCCATGCCGCGGTGTGGGGTGTGTATGGGGGCAGCCGTTTAAATGAGCGCCGTCCCATCTCCGTTTTGGTGACCAACTTTAACCGTAAAGGGCTGAACAGCAATGAGCTGGAAACCTTTGTACATGAAATGGGACATGCCTTGCATGGCCTGCTATCTAAAACCCGCTATAGTGAGCAGTCAGGCACATCGGTAGAACGTGACTTTGTTGAAGCTCCTTCACAAATGTATGAAGAATGGGCACGCCGTTTTGAAACGCTGTCTAAAGTGGCCGACTATTGTGAACCCGCCTGTCCACGCATTGATGCAGCCATGGCCGAGCGCTTAAAAAGCGTCAAAAATTATGGCCGGGGAGCGCATTATGCACGCCAGACCCTATATGCGCAGTATGACATGGCTGTGCATGGCCAAAATGCCTTAAGCCTTGATCCCTTAAAACTCTGGCAGGAAATGGAAAGTCAAACTGCCCTGGGATATGTCTCGGGACAACAGTTTCCGGGCCAGTTTGGGCATTTGATGGGGGGCTATCAGGCAGGTTATTACAGCTATATGTGGTCACAAGTTTTGGCACTCGACATGCTGTCTGCTTTTGGGGAGCATTTGATGAATCCTAAAGTGGGAGCACGTTATCGCACTACGGTACTGGCTCAGGGGGGGCAAAAGCCGGGTGAGCAGATGGTCAAAGACTTTCTGGGACGTGAGCCAGACAGTCAGGCGTTCTTCAAGGAAATTTCAGGACATTAAGTCAGGGCAGGGATACAATGCTGGCATATATAATTCGCAGGATTTGGCAAATGATTCCCACCATGCTGGGTGTAATCTTGCTGATTTTCTTTTTGTTTAATTGGGTGGGAGGAGACCCGGCGTATATTCTGGCAGGGAAAATGGCCAATCTGGAACAGATTGAAAATATCCGGCAGCAGCTGGGAGTTGAACAGCCCTATTATGTACAGCTCTGGATATTTATCCAGCAAATCATCAGCTTTGATTATGGCCTGAGCTGGAGTACCGGAGAACCCGTCTCGCAGATTATCATTACCCGTTTGGGACCTTCACTGACCATTTTAATTCCCTTAACCATTTTACAAACTTTAATTGCCATTATTCTGGCGCTGGCTGTGGCTGCTGTACGAGGCTCGCTGACTGACCGCATGATCATGATGCTCTGCACCATTGGCATGTCGATCAGCATTCTGGTGTATATCATCGTTTTTCAGTATGTACTGGCCTATCAGCTGAGCTGGTTCCCGGTTCAGGGCTGGAGCGACAGTCTGACTAATAACCTGTTTCAATATGCCATGTTGCCGATTCTGATTATGCTGGTGGTCAGTATTGCACCGATGCTGCGCTTATACCGCAGCTTTGTACTGGATGAAGTTAATCAGGACTATGTGCGTACCGCACGGGCAAAGGGCTTGCGGGAAAGCCGGATTCTGGGCGTACATGTACTGCGTAATGCTTCAATTCCCATTATTACGGATGTCATGTCGAGCTTGCCGGCCCTGCTGATCGGTGCTTTTTTGATTGAACGCTTCTTTGGCATTCCTGGCATTGGACGTGAAGTGATTATTGCGGTAGAGCGCTCTGATTTTCCGGTTATTAAAGCCATTACCGTATATGTGGCAGTCGCGACCATGCTGTTCAACCTGATCGCGGATGTCATCTATAAATGGATTGATCCGCGTATACAGTTGAAGTAGGTGAAGGTATGCTGAGTGCCATTTTAAAACGAACGCAGGCTCACCAGACAGCTGCATCTGCCTCAAGCGGATTATGGCAACTGGCCTGGCGCCGTCTAAAGCGTGACCGTATTGCCATGTTGTCGTTGTGGATTGTTGGATTCTATTTTCTGCTGCTGATCTTATCTCTCAGTGGCATGCTTGCCAAAGACTGGGATCAGGAAGTGGCGGTGAGCTATGCACCTCCCACTTTTATGAAGAGTACCCCGGCAGTCGAGGTTTCATTTCCTGAAGAAAGCCAGCTCAGAGCGGCATCAGGAAAACCAGTCGAGCCTTTACAAAATAACGGCACGGCATTAAATCTGCAAGTTGCTACTGTGCAGGGAGCAGGTCAGATCATAGAGGATTATGGGGTGGTCGATCCTTTGGCTGAAGATATGCTGGCCATCGAACAGGAACTGGGAGGCCAGTTAATAGATCAGCGCAATGAGCTGAAACAGAGCCTGATTTTTGGTGCAGATAAATGGGGACAGGATATACTGCTAAAAACCATTAAAGGTGCAGAAACTTCGATTCTGGTGGGGCTGGTTGCCGCAGTAATGTCGGTGGCTATCGGCACGTTATTGGGTGCAGTCGCAGGGTATTTCAGTGGCTGGGTCGATGATGCACTGAACTGGTTTTATAATATTTTTACCTCAATTCCTTATCTGTTACTGATACTGGCCATTGCGGCGGTATTGCAGCAAAAAGGTATTCTAGCCATTATCCTGATTTTAGGACTGACGGGCTGGACCGGGGTATTTCGTCTGGTACGGGCTGAGTATATGAAGCACACTTCACGTGAATATGTACTGGCTGCCAAAGCTATAGGGGTCAGCCATATGCGCCGTATGTTTGTGCATATTTTTCCCAATGTAAGCCATATTGCGCTGGTACAGATGTCCATTCTGGTGGTGGCCTTTATCAAGTCTGAAGTGATTTTAAGCTTCTTGGGCTTTGGTGTACCGACAGGTGTGGTGTCGTGGGGCAGCATGCTGAATGAAGCACAAAGTGAGCTGATTTTAGGAAAATGGTGGCAACTGGCAGCCGCTTCCATTGCCATGGCGGTGTTGGTGACGGCATTTTCGATGTTTAGCGATGCACTGCGTGATGCATTAGATCCCAAACTGAAATAGGAGCCAACATGTCTGATCAGAACTTTCATCCAGTCCCTGTATTGCTCCGTGTAGAAAATCTGCGCGTCAGTTTTAAAGATGAACATCAACAGTATATCGAAACGGTCAAAAGTATTTCGTTCGATATCCCCGCCAATACCACCGTAGCCTTGGTCGGAGAGTCGGGAAGTGGAAAATCTGTGACTGCGCTGGCCACCATGGGACTATTGGCCCCTGAAAATAGCCAGATTTCTCCCGACAGTAAAATTATGTTTGAAGGACAGGATCTGCTTACACTACCTGTCTGTAAAATGCGCCAGATGTGTGGCAGAGATATCGCCATGATTTTTCAGGAACCCATGTCTTCGCTCAACCCGGTCTTTACGGTTGGTATGCAGATTGCAGAAGTATTAAGACTGCATTTGGGCATGAATAAAAAACAGGCCCGTCAGAGAACTTTGGAGCTGTTGCAGGAAGTGGGTATTCCTTCACCGGAAGCCCGGATTGATGCTTATCCGGGCCAACTATCTGGCGGACAGCAGCAAAGGGTGATGATTGCTATGGCGATTGCCTGCGAGCCTAAACTCCTGATTGCCGATGAGCCGACCACAGCGCTGGATGTGAGCATTCAAAAGCAGATTCTAGACTTGCTTGAATCCTTGCGTCAGCGCAGGCAAATGTCAATTTTGCTGATTAGTCATGACTTGGCCTTGGTCGCTGAAATTGCAGATCAGGTCATTGTAATGCGTGATGGAGAAATCCGTGAACAGGGAGCAGTCAAATCCGTACTTGAGCATCCAAAAGACGTGTATACCAAAGCGCTTTTACATTGTCGGCCTCAGCTTTCTCATCGGCCACAGCGTCTGCCGGTAATCAGTGACTTTATCCAGCAAAAAGGAGAGCAATGGTTTGAAAATGTGCCTCCAAATCCTGAAAAGCTGACAGAACGTAGCCGAGGCTTAAAGGGCAATGAAGAAATTATTCTGAATGTGCGCGATCTGAATAAATCATTTTATAGCCCCAAAGGCCTATTTCGAAAAGAAGAATTTCAGGCGGTGAAGGGGGTGTCATTTCAGCTGGCCAAAGGTAAAACCTTGGGTCTGGTTGGTGAATCAGGTTCTGGAAAAACCACCATTGGACTGTTGCTGATGCGTTTACACCAAGCTACAGGCGGTCAGGCCCTGTTTCAGGGACAGGATATTCTGTCCATGTCAGAAAAAGAATTTAAGCCATACCAACGCAAGATTCAGATCGTTTTCCAGAATCCTTATGCCTCACTCAATCCACGCTTTAGCGTAGGCCAGATTCTGATGGAGCCGATGCAGATTCATAACATTGGTGCGAATGATGCAGAACGTAAACAGCTGGCACTGGAGCTACTGAAACGGGTCAGCCTGCCGGTGCAGGCCTTTGACCGTTATCCGCATGAGTTTTCAGGGGGACAACGTCAGCGGATTGCGATTGCACGTTGTCTGACTTTAAAACCCGAGATTTTAATCTGTGATGAATCGGTCTCGGCACTAGATGTCTCGGTTCAGGCTCAAGTACTGAATTTGCTACAGGATTTACAGGATGAATTTGGCCTGAGTTATATTTTTATTTCACATGATTTGTCGGTAGTGAAATATATTTCTGATCAGATCATGGTACTGAATCAGGGGGAATTGGTAGAAATCGCCAATTCAGATGAACTGTATCAATCTCCGCAGCATGAATATACCAAGCGTTTACTCAGCGCCATTCCGCAAGGGATTCCACAATAATATTTTAAGTTCCAAATAAAAATGCCCACATTGTTGGGCATTTTTTATGACTGAACGATGTTCTCAGGAAACAGGTGGGATAGCTGCATATGTATCAGATTCTGGTCGGCTGTACTGAACAGACTAAGGTTAAGATCATGATCCTGTGCGGCTGTATGGAAGCGGAGCAGCCAAGTCTGCTGCTGGTCTGCAGGAGGAATCACACTAGATTACATCTGTTGAACCTTACTGAATTTACATATCTTATGAGAAGGATCAGCAAAGAGCGCCCAAGCGGTACTGCCCTCGGAAATAACAAGTACCCGATAGGTTTTTATAATATGGACTACTAGTACCAATAACAGAGAGGATCCGATCAGTATATAGGTCCATGGATCCAGTATTTTTAGAGGCTGTGTACTGAAATCACGAAGAAAATGAATATCGCTGAAAGGGATAGAGCGGCGTTCTGGATTTGCTCTTTGCCAGCTGCTGTAATGAACCAGCATAAAATGCACTAGCATTAGTATGTAGAAACCATAAAGCCGGGAAGCCTGAGGTGCCACAGGATGATAATATTGGCTCATTATTATTGTTCTTGCAAAAAAAAGAGCCACCGAAGTGACTCTATCTTAATGAAAGCTTAAAACTTTTTAAAGCCTTTGTTGATGCCATAAGGACGACGCGGTGCATTTTCATCACGCTCTTCACGACGACCAAAACCCTGTTCATGACGATTGTCACGACGTGCGAACTGGGTACCGTTCTGGTTTTCACGACGTACAAAACCACTATCTTCACGGCCATGAGTATTTTGTGGCTGATCATCGGTATCACGACGTTGCTGACGCAAATACCCCCCACGGCGTGCTGCCAGTGGTTTTTCCTGCATACGTTCATTGCGGCGTTTTGCCATACCGTATAGACCCGTACCTTGGCGCGGCTTGAGCTCAACTGCTTTGGTCAGGTTATCAATATCCTGTTTATCCAGTTCCATCCAGCGACCTGTACGCAGCTCACGTGGCAGAATTACCGTGCCATAACGTGTACGTAACAGACGGCTGACTTTAAGGCCTTGTGATTCAAAAATACGGCGCACCTCACGGTTACGACCTTCTTTTACTACTACTTGATACCAGCGGTTAATACCGTCGCCACCCAGCTCAGAGAAAGACTCAAACTTGGCCGGACCATCATCCAGTACCACACCTTTTAGCATGTTGTTTTTCAATTGTGGAGTTACTTCACCCATGACACGAACGGCATATTCACGTTCAATTTCATTTGAAGGGTGCATCAAGCGATTCGCCAGTTCGCCATCATTGGTGAACAGTAGCAACCCGGTCGAGTTAATATCCAGACGGCCGACCATTACCCAGCGATCATTTGCCAGAGCAGGCAGATTATCAAATACCGTTGGACGGCTTTCAGGATCATTGCGCGAACAGATTTCGCCTTCAGGCTTATAATAAATCAGTACACGACGACGAATTTCATCTTCAATCTGGAAATGAACCTTACGACCATCAATGCGAAGCTCATCACCTGGTTCAATACGTTCTCCCACTTGGGCAATTTGCCCATTTACACTTACACGTCCAGCGGCAATGACTTCTTCCATATAACGGCGAGAACCCAGACCAACACGTGCAAGTACCTTTTGCAATTTTTCACTCATGACAGCATAACCTTAGAAATAATTATCAACAGTTCACCTATTTATGATGTCAATCCATTTGTATCGAGCATCATAAAAGCTTCCTTGGCATTCTGTAAGGGAGGCAATTGGCCTAAACTGATTAAGCCAAAAGCGTTCAAAAATTGTGGCGTTGTGACTAACAACGCAGGTCTTCCCGGGAGTTCACGAAACCCGGATTCCTTAATCCAGTTCCAGTCAAACAGCGTACGCAAAATCTGGCTGTTATTGGTGACTCCACGAATCTGTTCAATATCGGCTCGTGTGACCGGCTGGTGATACGCAATGACTGCAAGTATTTCCAGTAAGGCAGGCGAGAGACGTGTTGGTCGCTCAGGCCAGGTCTGTGCAATAATTTTACGATATTTTGCACGGACTTGAAAACGGTAACCTTGGGCCGTTTCAATCAGTTCAATAGACCGGCCATGGAATAGCATCGAGAGCTGTTGTAAATACTGGCGCAATTCCTGCTTGCTATAACGGTCATGAAACGCTTCCTTGAGGCGTGCCAATGACACGGCTGAATCACTGGCGAATATAATCGCTTCAAGCTGCATTAACACTTCATGCCGGTTATCTTCGGCAGATAAAGGACTGGCTGGATCGAGGGTCATGAGCGAGCTCCTTGAATTGCGAGCGGGGCTTCTACGCCTGTAGCAATAATCTGGATTTTTTGTTGGCGAGTCAGTTCCAGTACGGCCATAAAAGTCACGACCATGCCCATGCGGCCCTGACTCGGTTTTAATAGTGCATCAAATAACAGCACTTCACCCGATTCAATACAACTTTCAATATAAGCAATCCGCTCTTCGAGTAACACCGGTTCTTGCTGAACCTGATGAATGACTGGTTCAGGACGATTAAAAACACACAGCAGCGCATCCCGGAGCAGGTCAATATTGTGGCCTTCATTGGGCTGGATAAACTCACCCAGGCTGACATTGGTAGCAAAAGTGTCACGTTCCAGAACACTCATCTGCCCAAGATGCTCTGCTGCCTGTTTAATCCGTAGATAATTTTCCAGACGGTCAATTAGTTCCTGCCTTGGATCTTGCTCGACAGTTGAAGTTGTTTTAGGCTTGGGAAGCAGTAAGCGCGATTTAAGATCCGCCAATAATGCGGCCATCACCATATAATCAGCTGTCAGCTCAATATTCAGGGACTTCATGGCATTCATATAAGATAAATACTGTGACGCAATCGGTGCAATATCGACCTGTAATAAATCAAAACCGTTGCGCTGAATCAGGTAAATTAAGAAGTCGAGTGGGCCTTCAAAATGTTCTAACAGAATTTCAAATGCGGCAGGCGGGATATAGAGGTCCTCTGGAATCTGATCTTGCCACTCATCCAATACACGGATTTGCAGAGCTGATTCCACCACACTAGAGGTCGTTTGATTCATTACAATTATAGGCCACGCGAATTTTCAAAGGCATGAAAGGGCTAGGACTTCGATATTGTATCGAAAGAAAAAGCACATAAAGAGTGGCGTTATTGTACGGTAAAAAACTTGCTAAATAAATTGTTTGAAAATAATTTTGCTAAAAACGCGAAATTAAATCCACTATTCATGTATTTGAAATCTGCTCTATCCTCATAAAAAGCTCAATAGAGTGAAAGCTTCTCGCAGAATTCTATGGTGAGTTTAGATGTGTTGGAGTGCATGAAAATGAGTATAGATCAGCATTATCTGATTGAGCGATATGAACTCATGAAATTTCAAACGATACACTACATCGCATGGTCAACTTTCTCCTGAGTCATGCAAGCATTCAAAAAGCTTGGAATCACAGAGGCTAAAGCGTCCACAAATGAAGGGCACAAGATCGAACTTTCTTGGTTTAAGTTATTTATGTATTTGAAGCTCTTTAAAATACTTGCTGAAAGTATCTATAGCTTGGAATTGAACATAAAGGTGCTGAATTCGTCAATCGGACTGTTGCCGTAAGGCGAATTCAATCATACGTTGATAGCTGCTGGCCAGACATAAATTCTGGTTTGAATAGAGCTGGAAAAGTCTGTGAACCCAAGAAAGCTCAAGAAAGAACCTATATTCAATCTGGTCAAGATGTAAGACCGGAGAAGAACTAGCTTCGACCAGTATGGCTCTTGATTGCAAGGTCCAAGGCTGCTCTGCATAAATCAGCTGATGTGCCGGAAAGGCATTATAATTCAGGAGGATATAAAATAAATCCATTTATATGCCTCCTGTATTTTTTAATCTATTTACGGGATTTATTCAAAAGCACTTACATCACCTACGCCGCGACGCACAATTTCCGGATTTTCCCCCGAAAGATCTACAATTGAGGTGGTACTTAAGGTTCCCAGACCACTATCTACAAATACATCAATACGCTTGCCGAGCTGGGTTTCAATATCAAAAGGATCATCCAGAGGATCATCTTGACCGGGAAGAATAAGGGTGGAGGTCAGCAAAGGCTCCCCCAGCTCTTTAAGGAGCATCTGGCAGACCTGATTGCTGGGAATACGCAGCCCAATAGTTTTCTTCTTTGGATGCATCAGGCGGCGTGGCACCTCACTGGTGGCTGGTAAAATAAAGGTAGTGATGGCCGGTGTATTATTTTTCAACAAACGATACATGGCATTGTCGACTTTGGCATAGGTCGCAATATCGGACAGGTCACAGCAGAGAATGGCATATTGATGCTTGGGGCCAAGTCCACGAATCTGTGCAATCCGTTCCATGGCATTTTTATTTCCGATCTGGCAGCCAATTGCATAGGCCGCATCGGTAGGATAAACAATCACATCCCCGGCACGGATACGCTCGACCGCCTGGCTGATTAAACGAGGTTGCGGATTATCCGGGTGTACACGTAAATGCAGCATAAATATTCCTCCAAACTCTGCCATTGCTCTATTATGAAGCGCATATTGAGCCACTGGCAATCATAAACAGGTAGATTTGTGTAATCTAATCAAGCATTTCACGTAAAAACTCATGAGCTTGTAAACTTTCGCCGTTACGCGTACAGGTGCAAATATACTCAATGAAGCGATTGGCATCGCGTGGCAGTCTGGCGTCGCCATTAAAATAGCGCTGCACCTGGGCATGAACATTGTCTTTAAAGCTGGTTCCATCCCCGCCTTCACCAGTCAGGTTATCTAAAGAAACCCGGAATTTACGTCCAAAGGCGGTGGCAAACATCCACTCAATTGCTTGCGGCTTGATTTCCACCTGTTCAAATAAGGCCTGCTGCTCCTGGGTCCGGCCATCTGGCGCATACCAATAGCCCAAGTCTGGCAGTTTGCGGCGCTCATCGCCAGCAATGGTCCAGTGACTGATCTCATGCAGGGCGCTGTTGAAAAAGCCATGAGCAAACTGGATTCTTGCCGGACCGTCCGAGCTGGCCGGGAAATATTCTGGTTCAAAATCACCACGAACTAAGCTGACATTTAAGTGGGAAAACCAGTGATTAAAGTGTAAGATGAGCCAATCAACCTGTTCTGCTTCTGAGGATAAATTCGCCCAGAGTGAGAGTTGCACTTGCTTGAGTGAGTTATCAGAATCAGGCGTTGAAAGTGTGCTAACGAGTGATGAAATATTCACTTCTGTTTGCGGCTGCAACAGATGCATGACTTAAGTTACCCAAATGGTCTGTCTAAATAAGTACAAAATTGTATCTTAATCTTTGACAGAGTACTGATGAATTTGTAGAATTGCCGCCTTAATTATGTCAGCAAATACCTTTCCGGCACAGATTGAGCCGTTTAAATGGGCTGAACAGGGCTTTAAATGGTCAGGTCAACTGCCTTTATCCCGCTTTGTTCGTATTGCTCGTGAAGCTGTTGGATCAATTGATGATCAATTGATTAACATAGACTGTAAGCTATCAATGGATGCCTATCATCGCATTGCATGGCTAAATGGTCACGTTGAAACAAAAGTTCCTATGGAATGCCAGCGCTGTCTGGAGCCTGTAGAAATTGAACTTGTTTCAGATTTCCATTTGGCTCTTGTAGATGATGAGTCACTGATAGAGCGCTTGGATGAGGATGCTGATTTCATCGTCCTAGGTGAAAGTGAAGCAACGAGCAAAGGTGATTATGATGCACCGGCGACTGCTGATTTACTGGCACTGATAGAAGATGAGCTGTTATTGTTGTTGCCTTTGTCTCCTAAGCATGATGTTTGTGAGCATAAGCACCAGCCTGCTCAAGAAGAGTTAGTTGAAGAAAAACGGGATAATCCGTTTGAAGCTTTGGCTGCTTTGAAGGGTAAACTTAACTAATTTTTGTGTTATACTCATAGGTATAAGACAATCGAATTTGTTCTGATCCATTTTTTCGATCTTTGTAAGGAGCCATCATGGCCGTTCAGCAAAACCGTAAAAGTCGCTCTCGCCGTGACATGCGCCGTTCACATGACGCTTTAACCGAGAATGCATTAACTGTAGACCAAGCTACTGGTGAGACTCGCCGTCGTCACCACGTATCTAAAGATGGTATCTACCGTGGTCGTCAATTATTCGCTAAAGCATCTGCTGAATAATTGGTGATGTATTAAGCGTTAGAGCTTAGTAGAAAAAATGGGAGCATTAAGCTCCCTTTTTTTTATGTCTGCTTTTGGTCTTTATAAAGCCAAAGCCGCAGATTTTGTTGTATTTGGCAATTACAGACAGCAAAATTCCATGTTAAATTGCGCTCCACCATGAGTTAGGTGGTTGGATTGGTCAATCAAATGACCCTTAATTCAAAGCCACCTCTTGAATGAAAGGATTTATTTATGTCTGCTCAACAGCTCGAACAAGCAGCTCAAGCCAGCAAAACTGCTTTTGTATTCCCGGGCCAGGGTTCACAAAAAACCGGCATGCTGGCTGAACTGGCAGAACAGTTTGCCGGTATTCGTGAGACCTTTGCAGAAGCGTCCGAAGCGGTAGGTTTTGATCTGTGGCAAATCGCTCAAAGCGGTGAAGGCTTAGACCAGACTGAATTTACCCAGCCTGTACTGCTGACTGCCTCGGTTGCTTTATGGCGCGTATGGCTAGAGCTGGGCGGTGTAGCGCCAAAATATCTGGCCGGTCATTCACTGGGTGAATACAGTGCGCTGGTTGCAGCAGGTGCTTTGAGTCTAGGCGATGCTGTGAAACTGGTGAACCTGCGCGGTAAGCTGATGCAAACGGCTGTTCCTCAGGGTGTGGGTGCTATGGCAGCGATCCTGGGTCTGGATGATGCTAAAGTTATTGAACTGTGTGTACAGGCGACTGAAGCAGGTGAGGGTTCGGTTGAAGCAGCCAACTATAATGCACAAGGTCAGGTAGTGGTTGCGGGCAATAAGGAACGCGTTGAAGCAGTGATGGCACTGGCCAAAGAAAATGGCGGCAAAGCCATTGCATTGCCAGTTTCAGTTCCATCTCACTGCTCGTTGATGAAACCTGCCGCTGAGCAGTTTGCTCAGGCTTTGGAACAAAGTGCCATTGAGATGCCGCGTATACCTGTATTACAAAATGTAGGCGCTCAAGCAGCGACTGATGTTAATGCGCTTCGTCAGGCTTTAACGGCGCAGCTTTATGAGTCGGTACAATGGACCAAAACCCTACAATTCCTGCAAGATGAAGGAATTGAATACATCGTAGAATGTGGTCCGGGGAATGTATTGGCCAATATGGCAAAACGTTTACCAAAAATTGAAAAAGCACTTCCACTCGATACTCAGTCTCGTCTGGAAGATGCACTAAACACCGTATTGGTGGCAGAAGGGAAAATTGCATGACACAGGAACGTAAAGTTGCCTTGGTGACAGGTGCAAGCCGTGGTATTGGTGCGGCAATTGCACAACAATTAATTCAAGACGGTTATTTTGTGGTAGGAACTGCAACTTCTGAAGCTGGTGCGGAAAAACTTTCTGCACAGTTTGCAGAGCAGGGTGCAGGCAAGGTTCTGGATGTGCGCGATGGTGCTGCTATTGATGCGCTGGTAACCGAGATTGAAAAAGACTTCGGTTCGGTACTGGTACTGGTGAATAATGCCGGAATTACCAAAGACAACCTGTTATTGCGTATGTCGGAAGATGACTGGGATGACATCCTGAACATTCATCTAAAAGCTGTCTATCGCTTGTCTAAACGTGTCCTGAAAGGTATGACCAAGGCGCGTTTTGGCCGCATTATCAATATCAGTTCTGTGGTCGCGCACTTTGCCAACCCGGGACAGGCCAACTATTCTGCGGCAAAAGCAGGAATTGAGGCATTTGGCCGCAGTCTGGCCAAGGAAATGGGCAGCCGTCAGATTACAGTCAACTCAGTTGCACCGGGCTTTATTGCGACTGAAATGACAGAACAGTTAAGTGAAGAAATTCGCAAGAAGATGAGTGATCAGGTGGCTTTAAACCGTTTAGGTGATCCACAGGATATCGCTAATGCGGTAAGTTTTCTGGCTTCTGAAAAAGCCAGTTACATTACCGGTACAGTCATTCACGTAAATGGTGGTTTATACATGAGCTAAACAGCACATGTATTAACTTTCCAAATTTTTTAGATTCAATTAAACTAACGGCATTAAAAACGCCACAAGCAATGAGGAGAATTCCTGTGAGCGATATCGAACAACGCGTTAAGCAAGCGGTTGCAGAACAACTTGGTATCAAAGTCGAAGAGATTAAAAACGAAGCATCTTTCATGGATGACTTGGGTGCTGACTCTCTAGACCTGGTCGAGCTTGTTATGTCTTTCGAAAATGACTTCGACATCACGATTCCTGATGAAGATTCTAACGAAATCACCACTGTTCAATCTGCAATTGACTATGTTTCTAAGAAACTGGGTTAATTACTGATTTTCAGCTCTTGGGCTGAACTTAAAAACCACCATTCAGGTGGTTTTTTTGTTTTTGTCTAAAAAGATTTTAAAGTCTTTACAGTCCATTACTCTTGCTTACCAATGTATAACTCTGTATCTGCCGCTTTCACTATACTAATAACAATGATCTTAATTAACGATGAGAAAGGAGTTGGGATATGGGGATTTTTGATTTCGTAAAAGGGATAGGCAAGAAAAATACGGCTGCCGCAGAGCCACAACAAACTACGCCACAAGCTGCCGCAGCAGAACCTTCTGCACAAGAAGTTGCCAATAAATTATTGGGGCATGTAAAGAGTTTGGGCCTACCGATTAGCGGATTATCAATTAGTTATAATTCGACGACCGATCTGGCCACCGTACGCGGAGAAGTACAGAGTCAGGCCGACCGTGAAAAAATTATTTTGGCAGTGGGAAATATTGATCATGTAGCCCAAGTTGATGATCAGTTGACTGTAAGCAATCCTGAAGCGGAAAGTAAATTTTATACCGTCAAATCTGGAGACACTTTATCTAAAATCTCCAAGGATTTTTATGGCGATGCCAACCAGTATAATAAAATCTTTCAGGCCAATCGCCCTTTATTAAAAGACGCAGATGATATTTTCCCGGGTCAGGTGTTGCGTATTCCTACCTGAGGTTTAAATGATCCTCTTGATCTATCTAAACAGAGGAGCCGAATCCATTTTATTTAGATCAATATCTCATAGCAAAGCCTCGGATAGGGGGCTTTGCTGTTTTTAGGTTTTGGAAGGGTCTGAGCAAATGCTTAAAGTCCGACATCCAGATATAAACTTTCTTTTACTTCCTCCATCACAATATAGCTATGCGAAGATGCGGAAGAGGGTAGTTTTTTGAGTAAATCGCCAAGTAGCCGACGGTACGCACTCATTTCTTTGAGGCGCGCTTTGACCAGATAATCAAATTCACCTGAAATCAGATGACATTCCAGTACTTCCGGGATTTCGATTAAATCCCGCGCCACCTGATCAAAAACATCGCCAGATTTTGCAGAGAGCTTGATTTCCAGAAAAACCAGCAAGTTGCGCTCAACCTTTGCGGGATTTAAACGGGCGTAATATCCCATGATGATACCATCACGTTCCAGTCGTTTGACCCGTTCTGAACAGGGCGTTGTCGACAGGTTGACCCGGGCGGCCAGCTCACTAATGGCAATCCGTCCATCGTGTTGCAGGATGTCTAGAATCATGCGGTCTACCCGGTCCAGTTTACGCATTTGTTATTTCCTCTCTTTTTTAAATTCGCACGATAAAATTGGCTGATTCACTGGATTAATCCTCATAAAACAGTGAAATTCACTATTTAACCAAAAATATACTAGTGAAATAAACTATAAATGTCATTGAGGATCATGTCATGCGCGTTATTGTACTGGGTGGTGGAGTCATTGGAGTCACAAGTGCCTACTATCTTGCACAGCAGGGAGCAGAGGTCACTGTTCTTGATCGCCAGGCAGGGCCGGCTGAAGAGACCAGTTTTGGTAATGCCGGCCAGATTTCTCCAGGTTATTCGACGCCATGGGCCGCACCTGGTATTCCGTTTAAAGCTGTGCAGTGGATGTTTCAGCATCATGCACCGCTGGCCATTAATGTCGATGGCAGCTTGTGGCAGCTGAAATGGATGGCGCAAATGCTGAAAAACTGTAATGCCCAGCATTATGCCGTCAATAAAGAACGTATGGTGCGCGTGGCAGAATATAGCCGTGACTGTTTACGCAATTTGCGTCGTGATATCGGTATTTCTTATGAAAACCGCTCTAAAGGAACCTTACAGATCTTCCGTAAAGAGGCACAAGTAGAGGCAGTCCAGCGAGATATTGAAGTCCTGAAAGAAACGGGTGTTGAATTTGAGCTGCTAGACCGCGATGGACTGGCCAAGGTTGAACCTGCTCTGGCCGAAGCCAAGGACAAACTGGTGGGTGGCCTGCATTTGCCGAATGATGAGACTGGGGATTGCTACCTGTTTACCAATGCGCTTGCAAACTATGCCAAGGATATGGGAGTTGAATTTCGCTTTAATCAGAATGTTGAAAAACTGATTGTGGAAGGGGATCAAATCAAAGGTGTTGAGGTGAATGGCAAGGTGCTGACTGCTGACAAATATGTGCTGGCTTTTGGTAGTTATTCACGTGATTTCTTAAAACCATTGCATCTGGATTTACCGGTTTATCCGGTGAAAGGTTATTCACTGACCATTCCGATTGTGGATGCTGCTCATGCACCTGAATCGACAGTGCTGGATGAAACCTACAAGATTGCCCTGACCCGTTTTGACCAGCGTATCCGGGTGGGTGGTATGGCAGAACTGACCGGCTTTAATTTAGGCCTAAATGAAGATCGCCGTGCGACTCTAGAAATGGTGACTCGTGACCTGTTCCCGGGTGGAGACATGGAGCAGGCCAGTTTCTGGACTGGTTTACGTCCAATGACGCCGGACAGTACCCCGATTATTGGTGAAACCTGTTATAAAAACCTGTTCCTGAATACCGGACACGGAACTTTGGGCTGGACTATGGCATGTGGTTCAGGAAAGCTGATTAGTGATCTGGTGTTGGGTCAAACGCCTGAAATCAGTACTGAGGGCTTGTCGCTGAACCGTTATCAGCAGGCAGCTTAAGCAGTTTTTAAGGATTTTTGGATTCAGGGAAGCGAGTTATGCCACGTCCAATTCACGCGGTCATTCATCAACAGGCACTAAAACATAACCTGAAAGTCGCCCGTTCCTTTGCAGCCCAAAGTCAGGTCTTTGCCGTGGTTAAGGCAGATGCCTATGGGCATGGCATTGAGCGGGTATATCCGGCCTTGCAACAGGCGGATGGCTTTGCCTTTCTAGATATTGCTGAAGGCAAACGTCTCAGAGCCTTGGGCTGCGACAAACCGCTATTATTGCTAGAAGGTATCTTTGGTCTAGAAGATTTATTTGACTGTGCCAAGTATGCAATGGCCTTTGCCATTCATGCTCCGCATCAGCTGGAATGGCTTAAATCATTTGTCAGTCTGCAACCAGAAGTTCAGTTGGATGTATTTCTGAAAATGAATAGCGGCATGAACCGGCTCGGATTTCTGCCCGAACAATATGCCGCAGTATTTCAAGAACTGCAAAGCATCCGGCAGATACGCTCAATTAGCCATATGACACATTTCTCTGATGCCGATAGCATGCGTTTGGGCCGAGAGGGCATTGAACATCAGCAACTGGTTTTTGCTCAAACGACCCAAGGTCTGCCGGGCAAAATCTCGCTGAGCAATAGCGCAGCCATTCTCCGACATCAGCAGCTGCATTCAGATATCGTGCGTAGCGGCATTATGCTCTATGGCAGTTCACCGGACTATCCGGCGCATAGTATCGCGCACTGGAATTTGCAACCGGCCATGAGCCTACGCAGTGAACTGATTGCGGTGCAGCAGGTGCCACCCGGCAATACGATTGGCTATGGCTCCAGTTTTGTGGTCGAGCAGGAAATGCAGGTCGGAATTGTGGCCTGTGGCTATGCGGATGGTTATCAGCGCATTACCCAAACCGGAACTCCAGTTCTGGTCGATGGGATTAGAACCCGCACCTTGGGCCGGGTCAGTATGGATATGCTGGCTGTTGATCTGGGGCCTGTTCCGCAGGCACAGCCCGGAAGTGAAGTGGTGCTGTGGGGGCAGTCTGTTAAGGGGGCTGTTTTGCCCATTGATGAGGTGGCAGCAGGTTCAGGCACTGTAGGTTATGAACTTATGTGTGCTATCACAGCGCGGGTGCCTATCCAAATAGACGCTTGCAAATTTTAAAATATCAAATGCAAACCGAGGAGAAATTCATGACGGAACATGCAAATATTCAACGTTTAAACAGTAATCAGGTCATGAGTGCTGTGACCATTCATCAGCAGACAGTTTATCTGTCAGGCCAGGTACCGGACAGTACCTATCTTGATATTGAGGGTCAGACTAAAGAAGTGCTGGCCAAGATTGATCAGTTGCTGGAACTGGCAGGGACGGATAAAAGCCGTCTGTTGTCTGCACAGCTATTTGTGAAAAATCTGGCAGATTTTCAACAGGTGAATGCACTCTGGATTAACTGGATGGAAGGTTGTGGTACACCTGCACGTGCCACCATTCAGGCCGATCTGGTTAATCCTGACTGGTTGATCGAGATTGCGGTGATCGCAGCTCAAGCCTAGATAGAACTATGGTTTTATATCGGTTAGTAAATAACTGCAGTACATTAGACAGGCTCAAGCTCACTCCTTTGGGGTGAGCAGCATTAACTCTTCAGTTCAGGATCGAATTTGAAGAGTTTTTTTGTAAGTCCTGTAGATGTTTAAAAGGATGTTCAGATATGAAAACACCTCCCCGTACTGACGCGACGCAAGCGTCTCCCCATGAGTTGCAACGTAAACTCTCCAACCGGCATCTACAATTAATTGCGATTGGCGGCGCCATTGGAACAGGCCTGTTTATGGGTTCTGGTAAAACCATTGCGCTGGCAGGCCCTTCAATTTTATTTATCTACATGATCATTGGGGCAATGTTTTTTTTTCTGATGCGCGCATTAGGGGAAATTCTGCTATCCAATCTGCACTATAAATCTTTTATTGATATGGCGCATGACCTGATTGGTCCGGGTGCCGGTTATTATATTGGCTGGTCTTACTGGCTGGGCTGGGTTTTGGTCGGTATTGCCGATCTGGCCGCGATTATCAATTATCTGAACTTCTGGTTGCCACCTGATATGGTCTTTACCCCTTTGGGGCAAGCGCTGATCAGTGCGGGTTGTGTACTTCTGGTGCTTGGAATTAACTTGCTTACAGTCAAACTGTTTGGCGAAATTGAATTCTGGTTTGCCCTGATCAAGATTCTGGCTATTCTGGGTCTGATTGCCATCGGTGGCTATATGATCTTTAGTAATTTTCAGACACCTGGTGGTTCGGTTGCCAGCTTGAGTAATGTCTGGGTGCATGATGGCATGTTCCCGAAAGGAGCCATGGGCTTCCTGGCTGGCTTCCAGATTGCCATGTTTGCCTTTGTTGGGGTGGAGCTGTTAGGAACAATGGCGGCTGAAACCAAGGATCCTGAAAAGAACCTGCCGAAAGCCGTGAATGCAATCCCGACACGGATTATCCTGTTTTATGTACTGTCTTTACTGGTTATTATGTCAGTGACCCCATGGGTAGAAATTCCAGCTGATCAAAGCCCATTTGTGACGCTGTTTCTGCATGCAGGTATTCCTGTTTCAGCGATTATCATGAACCTGGTAGTGCTGTCTTCGGTCATGTCTTCTATGAATAGTGGAGTATTTTCCACCAGCCGTATGCTATTTGGTTTGGCTCGTGGCGGACAGGCACCTCAGGGGCTGGCTGAGCTTTCCAAGCGCGCAGTTCCGGCTAAAGGCCTGCTGTTTTCCTGTGGTTTTATTATGGCCGGTGCGGTATTTCAGTATTTTGTGCCGAATACCATGGAAGCCTTTACCTTGGCGAGTGCGCTCTGTGTCATCCTGTTTATCAGTATCTGGAGCCTGATCATGGTGTGTTATATCCGCTACCGTAAGCAGCAGCCAGAAAAGCATGAAGCGTCCAGCTTTAAAATGCCCGGTGGTATCTGGATGTCTTATATCGTGCTGATCTTTTTGTTCTTTGCGCTGGTCATTCTTAGCCTGGAACCGGATACCATGAAGGCCCTCATGATTAGTCCGCTCTGGCTGATGATTTTATTTGCGACTTATCACCTGTTATACAAACCACGTGCACGCAAGCGTCAACAGTTACTCTCTGGAGAGTAACGGTTAAATAAAAAAATCCCCGAATGATCGGGGATTTTTTTATTTTGTTATGATATTAGAAGACGGGTTTAACCACCACCAGAATCACCACTGCAAATAGAATGAAGGTCGGCATTTCATTAAAAAAACGCCAAAATTTGTGGGACTTGTAATGCGCATTTTTCATCAGTTGCTTGCGGTAATAACCACAAACCAGATGGTAAATCACCAGTAAGCCGACCAGACCCACTTTCAGGTAAAACCATAAGGCTTCATGATAGTGGCGCGTTGCATCGCCCCACTCTACCAAAAAGTGTGCGGTAATTAAGGTGGCGATCATTGCAGGCCACATAATGCCGCGGTACAGCTTGCGTTCCATGATCTGGAAGCGTTGATGGCTGATCGCATCTTCACTCATCGCATGGTAGACATAAAGCCGTGGTAAGTAGAACAGGGCAGCGAACCAGCATACCACAGCAATAATATGTAATGCTTTTACCCACAAGAAAGCATCAGAAGGAGCATCCATCAAGTCACCCTATTTGGGGCAGCTTAACCTTCCCATTTCTTGAGAACGAGACAGGCATTTACGCCGCCGAAACCGAAACTATTACTCATCACAGTATTCAGTTTTGCATCACGTTTTTCAAGTACGATATCAAATGGTTTTGCGCCTTCATCCAGTTCAGTCACGTTGATGTTTGGTGCAATAAAATCGTTCTGCATCATCAGAACTGAGTAAATGGCCTCCTGAACACCCGCTGCACCTAAGCTATGACCGGTCATGGATTTAGTTGAACTCAGTGGAGGAACCTGACCTTTACCAAATGCGCGCTCCATTGCTTTAAGCTCGGTCACGTCACCCGCTGGCGTAGAGGTACCATGTGTATTCACATAGTCAATTTTATCGACACCATGTTGCTTGGCTTCTTCCAGTGCCATCAGGATACAGCGTGTTGCACCTTCACCACTTGGGGCAACCATATCCGCGCCATCAGAGTTAGCCGCATACGCCACCACTTCTGCCAGAATGTTGGCACCACGCGCCTGCGCATGTTCCAGAGACTCAAGCACTACGAAACCGCCACCGCCAGCAATGACGAAGCCATCACGGTCTGCCGAGTATGGACGTGAAGCTGTTTCAGGCGTGTCGTTATATTTAGAGCACAGCGCGCCCATTGCATCAAACAGCAAGCTTTGTGACCAGTGATCTTCTTCACCGCCACCAGCCAGCATCAGGTCCTGTTTGCCCAGCTGAATCAGGTTGTACGCATAACCAATGGCATCGGCAGAGGTTGCACATGCGCTGGTGATTGAATGTGCTACACCTTGAAGTTTTAGAGCCACGCCCACGTTTGCTGTAATCGTATTGGACATGTTGCGTGGTACGAAGAATGGACCAACTTTACGTGCGCCTTTTTCTTCCAGCAGTTTAACCATTTCTACAACAGATGCCGTCGAGTTGCCACCTGAACCGCCTGCAATACCATAACGCGGATTATTGGCCAGGTCTTCCTGTTTTAAGCCTGCATGTTCAACTGCTGCGATAGCCGTGTTATAAGCATACATGGCGCAGACGCCCATAAAGCGTTTCAGTTTGCGGTCGATTCCATCGAAATCCTGTTCAGCAGCTGCACTGACATGGCTTTTAAAATTCAGTTCGGCATAAGTCGGGTTAAAACGTGTTCCTGAAATCCCGTTTTGTAAAGAATGGTTTACATCCTCTAATGTATTACCGATGCACGAGTTAATACCCATACCAGTGATGACAACACGTTTCATCTACAGATCCTTATAGTTTATCTCTGGGTCAGAGGGAGATATTTGGCCTTGTAAAAACAGCGAAATATGGCGCTGACACCTGTTTTACGATGGTGAACATCATAGCAGAAAGGTTTTTGAAATCTTATGGCAAATGTTATGCCGTGTGACAGTGAATTGAGTTCATAAAGTGCTGTGGGGGGCTTTTACCAAATGAAACAGAATAAGGTTGAGATAAATGCTGACTACACCTAGTATTTATACCAAATACAAGCACGTGCATGCTGAGGTGGAAAATGGGAAATGCTAATAATAAATCATCTAATGGTCTGATTTCGAATGCGTTTGGAGTGGCGAAAAAGTTCAGCTCAACAGGATTGGATCTGTTACATCATGTCGCACCTGATTCGGTTACTAAAGTCGGTAAAGTTTTAAATAATAATTCCATAATTGAGGGTTCAGCCAAAGTGAAAAGTCCGTTTACAGCAAAAAAATATGAAAATCCAAAGCAGATGTTGCGTGAGCATCTCCCGAATGTTTCCCGTCAGTTATTGGGCCGTCGCTTTAATACCGTCAATAACGTGGCACATTTTGTTTCTCCGCAGCTTACTGAAAAAGTATCGGATTATTTCTTTGACCATTTAAATCATTTCAGTAACCAGATGAGTTCAGTTGATGCCATTCTGGATGAAGCAGGTGCACGAGAGCTGGAAGAGCTGACTCAGGACATAGACCGCTCAAAGCGTCTTTCTCAGGCTTTTGGCGAACAGAATAAATGGATTGCTACGCTACAGGGTGCAGTGACTGGTACCACAGGTGTCGTGGGAACGGCAATTGATATTCCCGCGTCGTTATTACTGGCTTTACGTACCATTTATCAGGTGGGCCGTTCTTATGGTTTCGACCTGAATAAAGAAGATGACCAAGAAATCGTCCAGCATATTTTTAAACAGATTGATCTCAGCCTGATTGCAGAAAAACAGACCTTGCTGCTCGGTCTGAAAGCCATCAGCAATACCCTTAAAACTCATGATCTCTCTCAATTACAGAACATGCTGGGCTCGGATAATGATATCGAAGCTCTGAAAAAATGGCTCAGTAAAGAAGATGGCAGCATGAAATGGGATTGGATGAACCATATGTCGAAGTTTTCTATTCTAGAGCAGTTAACTAAGCTGACTCCACTGGCTAGTGCGGGAATTGGTGCAGTATATAGCCATCGTTTTGTGGATGATGTGAATCAAAAAGCTCAGGACGTTTTCTCGCATGCGCGTCAGTATCTGTTACAGCATCAAGGAGCGAGTTTATCGCCATATTCAGCTTATGAAAAAGCGATGAGTCTGTTAGAGCAGGCTGCACCGAAATTACTGGAAAAAAATGAGGCTGAAGAAGTTGCTCCTGCGCCAGACAAGCCAGTTTTAGACAAAGAAATTACGCTTGAAGGAAATGATCATATCACTCAGGTGAAGCTGGTTAAAAAACAACAACAGGATTTGAGTCCTGAAGATGCTGAAGTGAAAGAAGATGAAAAAGTCAGAGAAGGGCTGGATAAACTAACAGATCAATTGGTTGAGCCGGTAGCAGATAAACACATGCAGCAGCCTGCAATTCCTAAAGATGCTTTTGATGCGGATGCCGCCTTGGACGAAGAGTTGGGCCTGCCATCAGAAAATACTGAAAGTATTGAAACTGTTACTACAGCAGAAAATATCGATGCGGCGGAACAGAAGGATCAGGCAGTGGAGGCTAAGCAGCCGCAAGCTACCGAGAAAGCTGAAGATGTTACAAAAAATAGTGCTAAAAAATCAAAAAACAAGCAGTAAATGATGCTGTAATGAATAGTGTAAGTCTTGAACTTATCGGACTTTGTCTGGCACAGATATATTGACCGATTTTCCATCTTGACTTACAATTGCATGCCCTCAAAAAGTAGTAGTTTTTTGGGGCTTTTTATTAACGGGAGAATTGCCACATGGCAACAACAAATCAGTTGATCCGCAAGGGTCGTACGACTTTAGTTGAAAAATCTAAAGTTCCTGCGTTAAAGGCTTGTCCACAACGCCGTGGTGTTTGTACACGTGTTTACACAACTACACCTAAAAAACCTAACTCAGCAATGCGTAAAGTTTGCCGTGTTCGCTTAACTTCAGGTTTTGAAGTTTCTAGCTACATCGGTGGTGAAGGCCATAACCTACAAGAGCACAGTGTTGTTCTGATCCGTGGTGGTCGTGTTAAAGATTTACCAGGTGTACGTTACCATACTGTTCGTGGTTCTTTAGACTGTGCTGGTGTTAAAGATCGTAACCAGTCTCGCTCTAAATACGGTACTAAACGTCCTAAGAAATAATTGTTTAAGAACAATTTTCTAAGACTGTAGAACCGTAATCCTTTATCGTCTCGCTTGTCTGATTTCTTCATTTAATTTTGTGAAAATTCAAGCGACGTGTAGTAAGGCCAGCGAATGCACATGACACTTTGTGCTACTGCTGGATTAACCTGAAGTGTCATATATATAGGTAGTTTAAAATGCCAAGACGTCGCGTAGTTGCTGCTCGTGAAATCCTTCCGGATCCTAAGTTCAGCAGCCAAACAATCGCTAAATTCATGAACCACGTAATGCAAGATGGTAAAAAATCTATTGCTGAAAGTATCGTTTACGGTGCTTTAGAACGCGTTCAAGAAAAATCTAAAGTAGACCCGGTTGAATTCTTTGAAGCTACGCTTGAAAAAGTTCGTCCTATGGTCGAAGTAAAAGCACGCCGTGTTGGTGGTGCTACTTATCAAGTTCCTATGGAAGTACGCCCATCCCGTCGTACTGCTCTAGCGATGCGTTGGTTGGTAGATGCTGCTGCTAAGCGTTCTGAAAAAACTATGGCTTTACGTCTTGCTGGCGAGTTGCTTGATGCATCTGAAGGCAAAGGCGCAGCGGTTAAAAAACGTGAAGATGTGCATCGTATGGCTGAAGCCAACAAAGCCTTCTCTCACTACCGTTTCTAAGCACATAAAACAGGCCCTAATCAGGAAGATGACAACATTGCTTTCACGCAATTGTCATCAAAGCGCTTTAAGTTGCTAGCAGCTTAAAGCGTCCTGTTTTAAACAACAAAATTTAGGAATGCTAGAAATCATGGCACGTCAAACCCCAATTTCTCGTTACCGTAACATTGGTATTTCTGCGCACATCGACGCAGGTAAAACAACTACCTCTGAACGTATTTTGTTCTATACAGGTGAGAGCCACAAACTAGGTGAAACTCACGAAGGTTCAGCAACGACTGACTGGATGGAACAAGAGCAAGAACGTGGTATTACCATTACCTCAGCAGCTGTAACATGCTTCTGGAAAGGTATGGCTAACCAGTTCGACCAACACCGTATTAACGTAATTGACACCCCGGGACACGTTGACTTCACGATTGAAGTTGAGCGTTCTATGCGTGTTCTTGACGGTGCGTGTATGGTTTACTGTGCTGTAGGTGGTGTACAGCCTCAGTCTGAAACTGTATGGCGTCAAGCAAACAAATATGGCGTTCCACGTCTTGCATTTATCAACAAGATGGACCGTACTGGCGCGAACTTCTTCCGCGTTATCGAGCAAATGAAAACTCGTCTTGGTGCGAATCCAGTACCAGTTGTTGTTCCAGTGGGCGCAGAAGAAAACTTCACTGGTGTTGTTGACTTGATCGAAATGAAGTCAATCATCTGGGATGAAGCTTCTCAAGGTATGAAGTTTGAATACGGCGAGATTCCTGCTGAACTTCAAGCGACTGCTGAAGAGTGGCGTACTAACATGGTTGAAGCTGCTGCTGAAGCATCAGAAGAACTCATGGATAAGTACCTGGAAGAAGGTGATCTTTCTAAAGAAGACATCGTTGCAGGTTTACGTACTCGTACATTAGCTTGTGAAATTCAACCGGCAATGTGTGGTTCAGCATTCAAAAACAAAGGTGTTCAACGTATGTTGGACGCGGTGATTGAATTCTTGCCAGCACCGACTGACGTTGCAGCGATTAAGGGTATCCTTAACGACAAAGACGAAACTGAAGCGTCTCGTGAAGCGTCTGATGATGCACCGTTCTCTGCGCTTGCGTTCAAAATCATGAACGACAAATTCGTAGGTAACTTAACCTTCGTACGTGTTTACTCTGGTGTTCTAAAAGCGGGTAGCCCGTGTTATAACCCGGTGAAAATGAAGCGTGAACGTGTAGGCCGTATCGTACAGATGCACGCAAACGATCGTCAGGATATCGAAGAAATTCGTGCAGGCGATATCGCAGCGTGTGTAGGTCTTAAAGATACAACGACTGGTGATACGCTGTGTGATGAAAATGCAGTGATTACACTTGAGCGTATGGAATTCCCAGAGCCAGTAATTGCACTTGCAGTTGAGCCTAAAACTAAAGCTGACCAAGAAAAAATGTCTGTTGCTTTAGGCCGTTTGGCAAAAGAAGATCCATCATTCCGTGTACGTACTGATGAAGAATCTGGCCAAACCATTATTGCTGGTATGGGTGAGCTTCACCTGGACATTATTGTTGACCGTATGAAGCGTGAATTCGGTGTGGAAGCAAACATTGGTAAACCAATGGTTTCTTACCGTGAAACGATCAAAAAATCGGTTGAACAAGAAGGTAAATTCGTACGTCAAACTGGTGGTAAAGGTAAATTCGGTCACGTATACGTACGTTTAGAACCGCTTGCTGAAGATGCTGGTAAAGATTACGAATTCGCTGAAGAAGTTGTAGGTGGTGTAGTACCTAAAGAGTTCTTCGGTGCGGTTGACAAAGGTATCCAAGAACGTATGAAGAATGGTGTCCTTGCTGGTTATCCAGTAGTTGGCATCAAAGCGACATTGTTCGACGGTTCTTACCACGATGTCGACTCTGACGAATTGTCATTCAAAATGGCAGGTTCTTATGCCTTCCGTGATGGTTTCATGAAAGCGGATCCTATCCTTCTTGAGCCAATCATGAAAGTTGAAGTAGAAACGCCAGAAGACTATATGGGCGATATCATGGGTGACCTTAACCGTCGTCGTGGTATGGTTCAAGGTATGGACGATCTGCCTGGCGGTACTAAGGCTATTCGCGCTGAAGTTCCACTGGCTGAGATGTTTGGTTACGCAACTCAAATGCGCTCTATGTCTCAAGGTCGTGCAACTTACTCTATGGAATTTTCTAAATATGCTGAAACTCCACGTAACGTGGCGGAAGGCATTATTGCTAAATTCCAGTCTGGCGGTAAAAAAGGTGACGACGAGTAATCTTTGGATTACTATAAGCCCAAACTAATTTATAGTTAAAAACCAAGTGCTCATGCAGCGATCCTGCATGAGTAATTCAAAAAGGAAGATCTCATGGCTAAGGCTAAGTTTGAACGTAATAAGCCACACGTTAACGTGGGCACAATCGGTCACGTTGACCATGGTAAAACAACTTTAACAGCTGCGATTGCAACTGTATGTGCGAAGAAATTCGGTGGT
>NZ_VLSR01000012.1:0-72545 GCF_007558235.1 Acinetobacter sp. RF15B
TGAAAACATTTAGAATATTGAGTGAGCGCTATCGAAATAGACGGAAAAGATTCGGCTTACGCATTAATTTAATCGCTGCATTAGTAAACCGAATAAACTCGCAATAAGGACTTTCGCAAGAGGTCTATTGATCCCATTTAAAAAAATTTTTAGCAAATTCCTTATCGAGTTCATTATATAAATGAGCATACCTTTTTCTAAATGCCTTAAAGTTTTTTGGATTTGCTAAAGAGGAACCTTTCGCTTTTTCTTCTGACATTTTTAATGCCAGTTCTCCATGGATTTTATGTATTCTTTGTATGGATCCCTCAGAAAAATTCAATGCTCCATCTATACCTGTTTTTATAGCAGCTCCCCATGCTATATGGGAACTATTAGATATGTTTTCATTTTTATATACTAAAGGATGCTCATTATTCTTAAAGATATTTTGATTCGTAATTTTTGTTTCCTGAGATTGTAGAGCATCATATAAAAACTCATAATTTTGAGCGAAAAATTCCGCATCGAAATTTTTATCTTTTTTCATTTGATTTAAATTATCTTGTGCTTCTTCAGCATATTTTTTATAGTCAGAAATTTCATTAGCTGTCGTTGTATTCGATAAAACTATAATCTGGCCTGGTTCAAGTGTACTTGTAGATGATAGATCTAATATATGAGGGTTATTTTTTTTAAGAATTTCCCAGTCAGATTTTATTAGAGGCTGCTTGAATATTCGTTTAGACCAATTAATTAATTTTTCCTTTTTCTTTATTAAATACCATGCTACTTCTGCATTATTAAGATAAATCTCTCTAATATTTTTCTTTTCTTTTTGTGTTTGTTCTACGGTTGTTTTAAAATCAAAAAAACTCCAATTATTAGGCTGAGAATAAGCTTTTACTGCTATTTTTTGAATAACTTCATTTCGATAAAAAATTAGATATATTAAGGTGTTTTGTGGAGAATATATATGAAACCACTTAGTAAAACCTTTATCATCAAATTCTCCTTCATATGTAAATATAGTTTTTTTAGTAAGAGGGTTACTGACCATAAACTTATAAGTTAAGTCTTTTAATTTTAAAGGAGGGTAAACTTTAAATTCTAATCTAGAATATTTTATAGACATTTAATTAATCCTATATCTTTTTTGCATCTTGGGCTTCTTCAACCTCATTTATTAACACTCTTGTAATAATTTTTTGGGAAGAGCCTGTTCTTTTAATTTTCATAAAACCTTCAGAGTCAGTTATTCCTTTTTGTAAACACCCATCTTCATCTATTAAAATATATGGTGTATTTATTAAAGGAGTTTTTTCTTTGTTTTTAACCTGATATTCCAAAATATAAGAATTATCAATGATTGGTAATATAGGAAATTTTTGAGAAATTTTTTCACTATTTTTAAATAAATGCTGCCCCGCCTTTACCTCAAACTTGCCACCGGTGTTTGATAAGATCCCAGCGCTACTGATTTCAATCTGTGACCCGCCCGCGGTTAGTACAATCTTTTTGGCTGCAGTAATTTCGATCTGATCTTCAGTGGAGATCACTTTGACAGCTTTACGCGCAATAATATCCACTGCATCGTCTTGTGCTTGGATTTCTATCTTTCCTTTGGCTGCATATGCCCTTAAACCATCTTGAGCGGCAAATAAACTTATTTTTGAAGCGGCATGGCCAATAATATATTTTTGTGAACTCAGGTTAATACTGTCGGCTGCCTGATGGCTGATCTGGCCATCTGCAGATAAATGAATATCCTGCTGGGCACTCAGCGCAATGGATTGTGGGGCTGACAGAATCATAATCGCCTGTTTAAAGGCAGCTGCTTTGTCTTGATCCTTTTGTTCAATTTGCTCAATAAAGCTTTTTAAATTCTCAAAGATTTCTAGCGGATCAGTTTGCTGATTTTTAGCCACCTCACTTAGAGCTTGACTCGCCTGTAGACCTGATTCCAGCTGGTTTTTTGCCGGTTCAGCATTCATATGTGAGCCATCTGCAGCTTGCTGTTTATGAGTCGAGATCAATAAACCTTCACCGGCACGAATTGCGCCCCATTGGTCAGTACGCAATTCAAAGCCTTCACCCCGTCCTTCACTTTCAGCCTGTTCTTTCGGATGACTCAAATTACCCAGATTGAGCTGACTGGCCGCATGACTGCTGTGCAACTGTGCGCTGATCTGCCCGGTGGTATCATCAAAACGCAGCTGGTTAAAACCTTGCCCCTGCACTTCTTGTGAACGAATACCACTGAGTTTTTTAGTCTCTGGTAGCTGTCCTTTCTGATCAAATCTGGTCGCTGAACGTTGACCTTCATGAATTCGGCCTACTACAAAAGGTCGGTCAATATTGCCATCAAAAAAGTCAATCACCACAATTTCACCAATGCGTGGCAAGAAACGGACCCCATAACCTTCACCTGCCCACGGGGTCAGAACATCCACCCAGGCTGAATCGGTATCGCTGTCATTACTACCTGCGCCACTGTCATGAACATGGTCATCCGAACGGGTAAATAGAAAACGGATTTTGATTCGCCCCCATTTATCGACATGAATTTCCTCCCCTGCTGGCCCGACGACTTTTGCCCGTTGCGGATAGGCTTGGGGTCGATGCAATATAGGTTGATATTCAGGCACGACGGGAATATTGCGACGTTGTAATACCAGCTGATTAGCCTGCCGCTCATCAGCATCCTTAACTGCTGTCACCTGCCAGTGGCTTTGCTGGATTAACGCACTGACCTGTGCATTCAGGTCTTTCGGCAAATTATTCTGGTTATAGAAGTGTTTGAAGATGATTAAAAATTCTTTATCTGCCGCCTCATGCTGGTCAATTTCAGGATGCTGATCGAGTCTGAACCAGTAGCCGACCTGAGCATCACGCACCGTCGATGTCGCTAGAAATTGCTTGGCCTGTGCAGCATAAAAATGTTGTAAGTTCTGGTTGACCTTCTCGATTTGTGCAGCTGAGGCTGGGGTGGCCTGATCTTCCTGCTGAAGGTCGGTCGCCCATGCTGGACTAATATGCCAGGCTTGTTCCAGTCCCAGACTGGCATTGTTCTGCATCTGGCTATGCTGATGCTTGCTTTGTACTGAACCGGCGCCTTCTTCCTGACTCAGGCGATCGGCATGCCAGCGCTGGATATGGACAGCGGTTGGCTGTAACTGCCGTTCGGCAATAAAGCTGGTAATGCTGTCCGCCTGCTCTGTCGCACTGGAACGATGAAAACGGACTGCCCGGCGACGTAGTGCCTGATAGTGGCGATTGTCATCAATCAGTCTGAGCTTTTGCGCTGCAATCGGTGCAGAAGAATGCACGACCATCAGCTCAGACTCATCAATCAGCCAGTTAATCCCTTCACTGCGCCATAAACGGGTTAAAAAATCATAGTCGGTTTCATTCGACTGCATGCTAAAAGGACGCACATCATAAGTCTGCTGCAAACCGGATAAATCTAGCTTAAGTGCCGCTGCAAATAATGGACTTTTACTCTGCCATTCTTTAAAGATAACTTCAGTAATCTCACGGACATTTTTGTCCATAAATACGCGGCTATTACGGCGCTTATGCCAGAGCGAGGTTGCATCTTCTAGAGTCAGTTTATAAAGCGTTAAGGCTCCATCACTTTGCCCCTGAGCAGCCTGGGTGATAATCCCTGAACTGCGAAACAGTTGCCCCTGATCTGTCACCTGATCGACGGCGACCTGTGTGCCTATAAACTTTTTAGCGGGATCAAGGCATTGGTAGATAGACAGATGAGTTCAACCTTCACGCCCCGATTCAGAACATGCTGACCATCAATGCGTTGCAGGAAAACTTCTGTATTGAGTTGCGGATGAGAAAATTGAACATGTAAAGCACGTTTCTGCGCACTTAAACCCAATTGTTCAAGTACCTGAGCAATAGAAATTCTTATCATTTTTAATTTTTATGACTATTTTTTCGGCATTATAATGAATTTAATTGATTAAGCCTAGCCTGTTTTATCTGACCTGTTTATTTGCTTTCCTTATGAGTTGAGCTTGAAGGTAAAAAATCTTTATTTAACTCTTCTTGTTTTAGTTCAAGCAGGTTTTCTATTTTAAATGCAGAGGTTTACGCAGCTGTAGAACCTGTATGTACTTAAATAGAAAAGGCAAATGATCAAGTTCACCTGCCTAAACTCAATTAGCCTTTCTTCACCAGATAATGAAACTCTTTATTGCCATTTTCATCTAAACGCTCTTCCTGCAACAACAATTCATGCCCCAGATGCATACAGAACTTTGGAATATCCCAAGACGTTGAATTATCCGTTGCAAAAACTTCAATCACATCACCGGCTTTGGATTTACGGATCGCCTGATGCAGCATCATTACCGGCTCGGGACAGCGCAGACCTCGGGTATTTAATTGCAAGCTAGGCGTCATTTCAGCTTCAGACATGGGCAGACTCAGGAGTTTAAAATCGGACTATTTTAGCATAAAGTGCCCCCGGCATTGCAGCATCCGGTTTTAGTCGTACGGTGAAATACTTGTTGACCCATCTGATCAGGATTTTACAGCACAATTACAATAGACAAGTGTATTTTCTGCGGTATGATAAAATCACGTTTTTTTAGATATTAAGAGTCTTTAGGAAAGATCATGCACGAGGAATCAGGCCCGTCGTGGGGTATGCGCGGCTTACGTAAATGGCTGGGAACTGCACCCGAAACTCGCGACGAACTGCTAAAACTAGTACAAGATTCACGTCGATTTTTAGAACCCGATACTGTTGCCATGCTTGAAGGCGTTCTTGATCTGCCTGCAACCAAAGTTCGCGAGGTCATGACGCCGAGAACATCCATGATCAGCTTGCAAGAAGATGATGAGTTGCTGGATATTCTGCATGTTCTGGTGGAGTCCGCACACTCACGTTTCCCTGTCTTTTCATCGGATCAGCCGGATAATGTGGTGGGTATTCTGCTGGCCAAGGATTTATTGCCGTTTTTGACCGAGCCATCTGCAAAAGTGGATATCCGTGCGTTGATGCGCCAGCCGCTGTTTGTACCAGAAAGTGCGCGTTCGGATCAGCTTCTGCGTATGCTGAAAAATACCCAGACTCATATTGCCATCGTCATCGACGAATATGGCACCACCTCTGGTCTGGTGACCCTAGAAGATATTCTGGAAGAAATTGTCGGCGAAATTGAAGATGAGCATGACAATGCGGATGAAGAATCACAATATATCGTACCAGATCAAGATCCAGCGACTGCCAACACCTGGATTGTTCAGGCGCTGACCCCGATCGAGTATTTTAATACGATGCTGGATACCCAGTTCTCAGATGATGAAGTGGAAACCATGGGCGGATTATTGCTACAGGAAATTGGTCTGGTAAGTGATCTGGAAGGTCAGGTGATTGAACTGGATAACTGGCAATTTACCATTCTTGCAGCAGATTCTCGTTCTATTCATCTGATTCGAGCAGTACGCCAATGAGAGCGTCTTTTGACAAGTTAATGCATACTTCATCGCCACAAAAACCATTACCTCTGATTTATCCATTATTGATTGCCCTGTTTGCAGGAGCCATATTCAGCTTAGCATTGGCACCTTATCATTACTGGTGGCTGGCCATTTTGTCCCCGGCACTGCTCTATGCCTGTGTACGCGGACGTAGTGCCAAACAAGCATTCGGTATCGGCTGGGCTTATGGAATCGGCCTCTGGTTTGTGGGAGCGTTCTGGCTATATACCTCTATCCATGTCTATGGTGATACCAGCGCGGTTATGAGTCTAGTCATGATCCTGATCATGGCCATGGTCATGGGTTTATTTACAGCGGTTCAGACCTTTGTTTATCGCCGTTTTTTCCCGGAAACCCCGCTCACGTTTGCCCCACTGTGGGTACTTTTTGAATGGGCAAAAACCTGGGTATTTACCGGTTTTCCGTGGCTCTTTGTCGGCTATGCCTTTACCGAGCGTTATCTGGATGCCTATGCGCCATTATTTGGGGTATTCGGGGTGTCGTTTGTGGTCATCGTTCTGGCATGTGCGCTGGTCGAAATTCTGAACAAACGCTTTTTCTGGGCTATTCCTTCAGCCATCTTGTTATTGGGTGCATGGGGCGCAGCACAACTGAGCTTTGTCGAGCAAAAAAATCAGAAGCCTTTAACGGTTTCCCTGATTCAAGGCAATATTCCTCAGGATCTGAAATGGTTAACCGAATATCAGGTTAAAACCCTGCTGATCTATGCCAATCTGAGCAAAACCGAATGGGGACGTGATCTGATTGTCTGGCCTGAGTCCTCAATTCCCATGTTCCAGACCGATATTCAGGAATTTTTAGAGTCCATGAAAGTACAGGCAGAAAAGTCAGGTACAGCATGGATTACTGGAATCCCGTACTGGGATCTGGAAGAGTCCAAGACAGCAGGCTATCCAAAATACTATAACAGTATTATGGCCACAGGTGAGGAGTCTAGCGGGCTTTATAAGAAACAGCGTCTGGTGCCGTTTGGTGAATATATCCCCCTCTCCGGCTGGTTAAGCTGGGTTTTGCCTGGCCTGCAAAATGACCCGTCTATGAGTGGTTTCTCACGTGGTGCTGATAACCAGCAGCCGCTGAATGTGAAAAATCAGCATCTGGGTTCAGCCATCTGTTATGAAGTGGCTTATCCCAATTTAACCCGTCGTAATGCCAGCCAGAGCGATTTTCTGGTCACTGTTTCAAATGATGCCTGGTTTACCGGCACAGCCGGCCCATTGCAGCATTTACAGATGGTACAAATGCGGGCCAAAGAAAATGGCCGCTGGTTTATTCGTGCCACCAATACCGGGGTAACTGCGTTTATTGATCACAAGGGGCATATTGTGAAAAAAGCCCCAATGGATCAGGAAGCCATATTACGGGGTGAACTTCCAGCCATGCAGGGCCAAACCCTGTATACGAAACTCAGCGATTGGCCTGTCATGATCTTCTCAGCTCTGCTATTGCTAGTCGGCTGGCGTTTCCGTCCGCGTAAGGTAGATGTCAGCTTCAAGTCGAGACGGTAATTGAAAAGAGAAAACAAAAAACCGGGACTATAGTCCCGGTTTTTTGTTTTCAGTATTTAGAGTTGAGTCGCCAAATAAGAGATCATACTGGCCAGAGTGAGCATCGGTACATGACGATAAATGTAAACGACTGCCTGTTCAAATGCTGAGCTTTGCTCGGCCTGAATGCGAATAACACTCACATTTAATGCTGACCAGAAACAGAGAGCGATTAAACTGCTCATCACACTGATGGCAAAGAAAGCTACTATAATCTGGCTGCTACCTTCGGTGTTCTGCCATAAATGAACGATTCCCTGACTGACCGGCAACATGCTTAAAACCAGAAGAACAGATTTCAGCATCAACCAGTGAAATTGGTTGATTTCATCTTTCAAGATAAATGCTTTCATATGTTTCTCCGTTGGCGAGTCAGGTGCCTTTCAGAGCATTATGAGCTTTTTCAAATAAATAGAAAGTGTAGCTTTATTCATATCTTACGAGAATTGTAATAGATAAACATGGGAATAATTCTTATTATAACTCGCATATCGTTTCTATTACTTAATTTATATATTTTTCAAAAACTTATATTATATTTTATAATTAATACCTATTATCACTTCACTGAATACAAAGATAAGCGATAAAGTGAAGTGATATATTCCATTCAGTGAGAATTTATAATGATTCTCGATTAAGGCTGATAATAAATATCGCTATCCGTTCCATCCCCACCGGCCTGACCATCTGCCCCAAATGAGTACAGATCAAAAGCACGGCCCTCGGTTCCCGGCATCACATATTGCAGTTCATTTTCCCAACTGTCTTTTGGATAGCCCCCTTTAACATAACCGCCCGGTAGCCAGTTTTTTGCAGTTGCCGGCTGATTCACCAGAGCATCCAGCCCCCCGTCCTGCATACTTGGATATTTACCATTATCGAGCTTATATTGATCCAGTGCACCTGCAATACTTTGCAGTTTGATGACGGTTGTATCGACCTTGGCTTTTTCACCCCGCCCCATCACATTCGGTACAATCAGTGCTGCCAGCACTCCCAGAATCACAATCACCACCATGACTTCAATCAGGGTAAAACCTGCAGCCCTCTTCATTCGCATCATATTTGGAAGACCTTGTCTCTGGTTCAGATTCCTTTTCATTTAATCTCTCGCATGTGTTTATATCGTTCAGAATATTCGGCTTCAGGTCAAGCACCTGAAAATTTTAACCGGTTTCTGTTTAAATCATATTATTCATATTTACAATGGGCAGCATCACTGCAATCACAATCACCAAAACAATACTGGCCATCAGCACCAACATCAGCGGTTCCAGTAAAGCCAGCAAGGTTGAGATCAGGGTCGTGACTTCACGGTCCTGCATCTGGGAAGCCCGATCCAGCATCCGGTCCAGTTCACCCGAGGCTTCACCACTTTTGATCATTTGTACCATCATCGGTGGAAAATAACCACTGCGATCCAGCTGGGTTGCCAGGTTGCCGCCTTCGGTGACTTTTTCAGCGGCCAGATTTACCGCATCACGGATCACCCAGTTGTTACTGACGGCTGCACCAATCCGCAAAGCATCGACCAGCGGCACACCGGACTGGGTCAAAATGGATAAGGTACTGGCAAAACGCGCTGCATTAATGCCCCGGGATAATTTTCCAAACAAGGGCAACTTTAAGGTCAGGCGGTCAAAGGCATAATGCCCGGCGGTGCTTCTTAAAAAACGTACCAGCAGGAAGAAACTGGTGATACTGCCTATCAGTAAAAATGGCCAGGCAATCCGGATAAAATCACTGGCTTTCATTAAAGCGACAGTAATCCACGGCAAGGCATCCTTACTCTGGTCAAAAGTCTTGACGATATCCGGCACCACATAGGTCATCAAACCCATCACAATCGCAAAAGACATCAACAGCAGAATAATCGGGTAGATCATGGCACCCTGAATTTTTTTCTGCATGGCGAAACGGTTTTCCGTATAATCTGCCAGTTGATCCAGAATCAGATCCAAATGTCCGGAGCGCTCCCCGGCGGCAATCGTCGCGGTATACAGTTCAGGAAAACGTCCCGACTGCTGTAAGGCCTGAGCCAGGCTATGTCCTTCCAGCACTTTGGAGCGCACCGACATCAGCAGGTTTTGCACATGGACTTTTTCACTTTGTTTGCCAACGGCACGAATGGCTTCTTCCAGCGGAATGGCAGCCGCCACCAACACGGCTAATTGCCGGGTCATCAAGGCCAGATCATAGGCTGTGATACTTTTTTCAAACCATTTACGCTGATAGTGCTGGTCTTTTTTCTCGACCGGATCGACAGAGACCGGAACCAGTGCCTGATCTCTAAGCTGCTGCCGGATCTGGCGTGCAGAATCTCCCTCAAGCACGCCCTTTTGCTGCTTTCCTGAAGCATCAAGCGCAATAAACTGATATGCAGGCATTGTAATGCTCTAATTTTCCAAAATTTTTGCTTAACGCGGTTGCGTCAGACCACCGAAATCATTCATATTCTTTCATATAAATTATCCGCTCACTCTAACACAACTGAACTTTGAGCACGACGAAATTTCATCAGGACCTCTTTCATCATTATGCCGAATTCTGCTCCCCCTTCTGTACCTGTTCACCGTGTTCGCGTTGCGGTACCGGTACGTCTGTTTGATTGTTTTGACTACAGTTTAAGTCAGGAACAATATCAACAGGCCGAAGTCGGTGCCCGGGTAGCGGTTTCCTTTGGCCGGCAGAATCTGGTCGGTGTGATTACCGAAAAGCTGCCGCTGGATGCGCCGATTGATCCCAGTTTCAAGCTTAAGTCGATTACGGAGCTCCTGGATGAACGCGCCATTTTAGATGCTAAAGTTTTAAGTTTGTTGACATGGTCCGCACAATATTATCAATTCCCGATCGGTGAAGTGATCCAGACCGCGCTGCCGACATTATTGCGTCAGGGAAAACCCTACAATCTGCTGGCCCGGACCTGGAAGCTTCTAGAGCATGAGGCCGAAGCCAAAATTCGCCGCTCTGAAAAACAGCAGGAAGCTTACCGGATTTTAAAACTGCATCCGGTCGGTACGACTGAAAATGTACTCAATCTGGCCGGGATTGAAACCGCCACATTAAAAGCCCTGGAAAAAAAAGGCATTTGTTGCTGTGTACTGGAGCAGCAGGATTTCAGTCCTCAGCCGATGCAGCTGGCACAGATGCCACTGACAGCCAATCCTGAACAAAAGCATGCGATTCAGCAAATCCTCAAATACTGCAAGAAATATCAGGCTTTTTTACTGGATGGCCTAACTGGAAGCGGAAAAACTGAGGTTTATTTGCAGGTTATGCAGCAAGTGCTGAAGCAAGGCCAGCAGGTGCTGGTGCTGGTGCCCGAAATTGGCCTTACCCCCCAAACGATTAGCCGCTTTCAGTCCCGTTTTCATTGTCATATTGCCCTGCTACACTCCGGGCTGAATGACAGCAAGCGTTTGCAAGCCTGGCAGGCCGCTGAAACTGGTAAAGCTTCGATCATACTGGGCACACGTTCCGCCATTTATACGCCAATGCCGAATCTGGGCCTTATCATTCTGGATGAAGAACACGATCTGTCCTTTAAACAACAGGAAGGTTTTCGCTATCACGCCCGTGATGTTGCACTGTATCGGGGACATTTACAGCAATGTCCGGTGATTCTGGGTTCAGCAACCCCCAGTATTGACAGTTATGCGCTGGTTCAGCAAGGCAAAATGCAGGTGCTGGAACTCAATCAACGTGCTGGCAGCGCCTTAATGCCCAAAATCCATATTCTGGATTTAAAAGTCGCCCAAAAACAGCATGGCATCAGTCTGCACCTGATTCAGGAAATTAAAAAACGCCTGGCTAAAAAAGAGCAGGTGCTGGTCTTTCTTAATCGTCGGGGCTATGCCCCGGTACTGATCTGTGGTAGTTGTGGCTGGCAGGCCCAATGTCCCCATTGTGATGCCAATTTCACTGTACACCGCCAACCGTATCAACATTTGCACTGTCATCACTGTGGCACCATTCATCGTCTACCTGAACAATGTCCGCAGTGCCAGCATACCGAGCTGGTGACTTTAGGCATGGGCACCGGCAAGGTTGAAGAACATCTGAATGAGCTTTTTCCCGATTCTGAAGTGATCCGGGTCGACCGGGATTCCACCAGCCGGGTGGGCAGCTGGCAAAAAATCTATGACAAGATACAAAAAAGCGAGCCGGCTATTTTGCTTGGCACCCAGATGCTGGCCAAGGGACATCATTTTCCTTATGTCACGCTGGTCGCCATTCTGGATATTGATTCCGGTTTGCTCAGTGTCGATTTCCGGGCCACTGAACGTACTGCACAGCTGATCATCCAGGTGGCAGGACGGGCAGGACGTGGTGAGCATAAGGGCGATGTCTATTTACAGACGCTCAGACCGGATCATGCCTTACTGAATACGCTGGTCAATGAAAACTACCGCGCTTTCGCCAAGCAGACGTTAACCGAACGACAAATTGCCCAGATGCCACCGTTTCGTTATGCCGTGCTGATCCGCTGTGAATCCAGAGATCAGGCACAAAATACTGAATTCTTACAGAAACATGCGGCCCTACTCAGGCAATATCCTGATCTGGTACTGGATATCTGGGGGCCGATTCCTGCTCCTATGGAACGTAAGGCCGGACGCTATCAATCACATATGGTCCTGCTGTCTGTAGATCGTGCCCGTTTGCATTATTATGTCAGGAGCTGGTGGCAGAACCTGTTGCAGGAAAAGCCTTCCAGCATGAAACTGACCCTGGATATTGATCCGCAGGAACTCAGTTAAGACCATTGAAGCTGTCTGTATAAATGAAAGCTCAAGCGGATCGGATGAAAATAAAATTTAAGGCGGAAAAATGTCGATACTGTTGCAAATAACACTGGTCCTGGCAATGGCACTGATTATCGTGCCTCTGAGTAACATGCTCAAATTGCCCAAGGTCCTGGGCTATCTGTTAACAGGCCTGATTCTGGGACCCAGCGTTTTCACGCTGATCCAGTCACCCACTCTCCTACACAGCTTTATAGAGCTGAGCCTGCTGGGGCTGCTGTTCTGGATCGGGCTGCAACTTCGACCTCAGCGTATCCTGCAAATTCCCCAATCCAGCTGGATCATGGCCAGTTTACTCGTATTCGGTTCCACCCTGTTTTTTAGCCTGATGGCCTGGGCATTCTGGCAGCAACAGCTCTTGGTTAGTGTAGTCATCGGACTGGCCGGCAGCCTGTCTGCAATGACTTTGGTGACCCAGTACCTGAACGATCAGGAACAGCTGGCCAGCAGTACCGGTCAAAGCACCTATTCCATTTTATTGATTCAGGCCCTGCTGGCAATTCCAGTATTGGCAGCGATTCCTTTATTTGCTGGCATCAACTCGACCGAACATGGCGTGGCTTATTTTGCCGCTATCATGACCACGTTTAGCGGCCTGTTCCTGTTCAATCATTATCTGATGCGGCCTCTTTATCGCTGGATTATAAAAACGGGCAGCCATGATTTACATATGCTGGTGGCTATGGTCATCATGCTGGCTCTATTGGCCCTAATGCATACCTTGGGGCTCAGCCTGTTTCTCGGTGCCCTGTTTGCCGGGATTCTGCTAGCAGACTCCGATTTTCGTCAAACGGTAGAAAGTAGTATCCAGCCCTTTAAAGGTATCGTGATTGGTCTGGCATTTATTGGACTGGGCATGTCCTTAGATGTTCAGGAACTATTTGATTTCCCCCTCACCATTCTGGCTGGCACGGCGGCCTTGATGCTGATCAAATTTCTGCTTGGGCTAGGCTTGGCACGTTATTATCAGCAAGCATGGCGCAAGTCTGCCCTGCTGGCTGTCAGTCTTGCCCAAGGTGGCGAGTTCGCCTTTATCGCCTTGGTGATGGCAAGCACTCACCAGCTTATGGATCAGGTCTTAGTATCTAGCCTTCTGTGGATGGTCAGCCTGTCGATGTGCTTGACACCGTTATGCTATCGGCTGCTGCATAGCCAAATTCTGCCACGGCTGGACCGGCAGAATCATCTGGCGGCTACCTTTAATACCGAGAGTGTGCCCTATCCACCCACGCCGGTTCTGCTGATTGGATTTGGGCGTTTTGGCCAGATCATCGCACGAATTTTAAGACAGCAACAACAAGCTTTCAGCGTCATGGACCGTCATGTCGAAGCCAGCCATGTGCTGTCTGAATATCATATTCCGTTTTATCAGGCCAATGCCACCGAACCGCACAGTCTGCATCGGGCCGGTATTGAGCAGGTGCAGCATGTTATCGTGGCAATAGATGACATTGAAGACAATTTGTTGGTGGTCCGGCATCTGCGGCTGAATTATCCAGATATGACCTTATGGGTACGTGCCCGTGACCGTCATCATGTACAGTTACTGCAAGACCTCGGTGTAGAACGGATCTGGCGGGAAACTTATGCCTCAGCACTGGAACTCGGCCAGGCCCTGCTGGAAGATTTAAATCCTGAAATGGAAGCGGACTTTTCGCAGTTTATCCAGACCTTTCGCCAACATGATGAAAACCTGCTCAAGCGTCAGTATACTTTAGACAGCGAAGATGCCCTGCATACTGACCGACACCGGCATCATCTGGCAGAACTGGAATATTTGTTCAGTCAGGAGCCGCTACACACACTGCAACCAGATACACAGCAGCAACAGGACATCAACCGCTCAGGAATTGATGCGACAAGAGATGATCTGGCATAACTTGTGTTTTACAATAGTGTCACCATTAAAGCAGGGTTATGGAGAATTTTATGTCTGATTTACGCCAACGCTTTTTTATTGAAGATAGCCCTGTTCGTGGTGAAGTGGTGCATCTTGAAGAAGCTTTACAAACTATTTTAGCCCAGCGCGACTATGCGCCTGCCGTTAAAATCCTGTTGGGTGAGATGCTCAGTGCGACAGCACTGCTGGCGAGCACTTTAAAAATCAAAGGGCGGATCAGTCTGCAAATTCAGGCCTCTGGTACGTTTAAATGGGCCATGGCTGAATGTAACCATTTGGGTGAAGTGCGTGCGCTGGCAGATTATGAAGAAGATCCACATTTTCAGCAGGCAAACGACAGCAGTACGGTACTGAAAACCCTGATCAATCCGGTACTGTTTATTAATATTGAGCCTGAATTGGGTGAGCGTTATCAGGGGATTGTTCCTCTGGATCAGGAAAATCTGGCCGGCTGCCTGATGCAATACTATGACCTGTCTGCCCAGATTCCGACCCGCATTGTCCTGGCCAGTGATCACCAGCGTGCAGGCGGCTTATTGATCCAGCTTCTCCCCCGCAATAGTGAAGAAGAACAGCGCCGTGTGGATGAAGACCTGTGGCCGCGTCTAACCATCTTGACCGAAACCTTAAAGCTAGAAGAGCTGATCAGTCTGGAAGCCAACGAAATTCTTTACCGTTTATATAATGAAGAAGAAGTTCGCCTGCCCGAAATAGAACAGCTGAAGTTTGGCTGTACCTGTTCTAAAGAACGTTGTGCAGTTGCTTTACAGCAGATTGGGGTCGAATCAGTACGTGAAACCCTGGAATTTCAGAATCCGATTGAAATGGACTGCCAGTTCTGTAACAGCCATTACACCTTTACTGCTGAAGAAGCATTAGGCCTGTTTGGCGAACACCTAAGTTAAGTCAGTTTCAAAAAAAAAGCATTCGTCAAGAATGCTTTTTTTTATTTATATTTCGATAACATCGTTGCAAATTTCCTCTTTTAAATAAAACCGACCTTTTGATTTGTTAATAATTAATTACCTTATAGCAAACACCATTCACTTTATTTTAAATAAACGAGACATTCATCACTGTTCATGGTATTGATTTTGTTAATGATTGCAAATAAATTAGAGTAATAAATCTAATACGGATAATCATTAATCAACAGGCAAGTTATGATGAAAAATTTAAATCGTTTAATAATGGGGTTCACCTTGGCAACAGCGGCAAGTTTAAGTATTGCAGCCGATGATCCATTACTGGGGAAATGGAAAACGATTGATGATCAATCTGGATATTCACGTGCAGATGTTGAAATCCGTAAAAAACCTGATGGCAGCTATGAAGGCATCATCGTCGAAACTCGCAGTCTGCCGGGTGCAGAAAAAATGGGGATCTGCCATAAGTGTCCAGGTCAGCTCAAGAACAAGCCTTTCCTAGGTTTGCCATTTATCTGGGATTTTAAAGCAGACCCAAAAAAGCCGCGTGAATACCATGATGGCAAGGTTTTAGATCCGATCAGCGGTAAAGTCTACAAGGGCAAGGCACGTTTAAGTGCCAACGGTAAACGTCTAACCTTACGCGGCTATGTCGGAGTTTCAGTTATTGGTCGTAGCGTAACTTGGGTAAAATACTAATTCTCTAAGCTTTTTAAAGCTCCTCTTGCAGGGGCTTTTTTATTGGTCATGTTTTGAAACAATAAGGTACAAATAATAACTGTTTCAATATTCAGAAAATCACAATAATGGTTGGAAGGCGGTTAATTTTTATTCAAAAATGATGATCAAGCTTCAGTCTCGGCTTCAATTGCTTTGGATGGTTCAATTACAGTTCAAAGTTGGCATCTGTTTCTTCTACCAAGTGACTAAGAAGGGATGCAGGAGCGCAGGTCACAGTACCCGCATAGAAACTCGACAGCTTGCTCTTAAACATATGAAGTCTGACCGTTTTAAAGGCAAAGCTCCAGAGGAGACCCTGTCGGGTTTCATCTTGTTTCATTTCCAAGCTTTGGCAGCTGCTATAGCATGCCATTGGGGGCAGAGCAGCGAGATTTGAGCTACTTAAGCTTATCTCACTCTTCAGCATCATTTCCTGTTGAAGCTCTCGCCTGGCTGTTTAAGGAGTAAACCTATGACTACAATTCAGTATCAAGAGAATTTCTCACACGGTTCTATCCCTTCTGAAATTATGGATGATCGCACCTTTGATTTGATTCATTTTTCTGAAGTCTGCGGCCAAAGTCCGGAATGGGTCATGCAGCTGATAGAACATGGCATTTTACCGGATCGCTCCACCACACAAACGAGCTTCTTTTTAGGTGAGGATATTTCGCGTGCACAACGTGCTTACCGTCTGCAGCGCGATTTTGACGCTTCTTTCAGTGCAGTGGCAATGATGCTGGACCTGATTGATGAGGTACAGGAATTGCGCCGTGAGATTAAACACTTACATTTTAAATAGGCCTTTTCTCATGCCCTGTTCCTATTCAAATTGCTGAATCAAGTCAGGGCATAGTATGTTTTTCTTTGATTTTGAGAGTTCCTGAATTTCTATGAAGACTAAAGACTGCAATAAAAAAATGAAATATATGTTTCCCGAATATCGCGATTTAATTGTGCAGCTTCGCGAAGAAAATCCACATTTCGCCCGCCTGTTTGAAGAGCATAATGAGCTGGACAAAAAGATTGTCCAACTTGAGCTCGATCCGGTGAATCATGTGAATAATGACATTGAAGTCATTAAACGTAAAAAGCTTAAACTCAAAGATGAAATTTACCGTCTCCTGAAAAATGCAGAAGCTGATCCTCTGGAGTAATACTCATCCTTAAAATGTAGCGCTTCATCCGGTTTAGCTATTAAGCGCAATCGGCATTTTTAAAGATGATCTGGCAAGATATACATTTTTCTATTTCAGGCGGCTAAACTTTTCCAGCATTTTCATGGTCTTCACTGTGCCTTTGACGGTTCCGGTCAGGCTGTGTTTAATCGGCTCATAGCCGATAAACCAGAGTAAGTTCATTTGCTGATTCACCTGTTCCTGCGCCAGCATATCAATCACACTTTTTTCACCACGTCCCACCAGATGCCGGCGATAAAAATAATAAACGAGCAAGACGGTAGTGATCAGCATAATCCCCAGCATGATCCAGAAACCTGTAGGCGACTTGAGTCCGGGAATATATTCAAAGTTCATGCCATAAATACCGGTCAGCAAGGTCAACGGTGCAAAGATCGCCGTGATGATGGCCAGAATACGCATATTCTCATTGGTCTGGTTGGCAACTGCGGAAAAATGTAAGTCAATCGCCGTTTGTACTGCTCCACGCAAACGTGTGGTGTGTTTTTGAATTCTTTCGATATGGCTGGTCAGGTCATCCACCCGTATCAGCATGATTTCCTGCTTTTCATTGCGTTTTTTTCCTTTAAGATGCGGATAGTTATCCACAATTTCATCGCGTAGCTCCTGCAGAATTTCAATTTGTTCTTCACATAAATTTTCTACCTGCTGGAAAGCCATATTTTCCTGTAACAGCTGATGCCATCTGGTAAAGCGGCGATGCCCCTGCAAGAGTTCCTGTTGCCAGAACTCTACCCGCTTGGTCAACGGAGTACGCAGATCCAGATAACCGTCCACCATGTTATTCAGCAAACGCAAGGTTAAATCTAGCGGGGTAGCCGGCAGTTTCCGTGGCTTATAATGTTCCTCAACTGGGCGGGCCATCAGTGTGCTAATGCGCTGGATATAACTCTCGACTTCTTTATTGCCCTGTTCGCGTATACTGACCAGCACCTGCGGTGTCATGATCAGGCTCACTGGAGTGGTGGCCAGACCAAACACCCGTTCGTGTTTTTCATGAATCTGGGATTCCAGCTTGATCTGATCCTGCGGACTGATCAGCTTACGGAAAATCAGCAGGTCATAATCTTCCAGCGTATCAAAAGTGCAAGGATGTTCCAGATTTAAAATATCACGCAGATGGTATTCATTGACCCAAAGCCCGGTTTTGGCATACAACTCCTGCTGCCATTGCTCGGCCCGGTTGACCACATCTTCACGGGTACAATCCAGCCAGATAAAAGCAGGCTCAAGCTCAGGATTTAGGTGATCATGCACATAAATATGCTGGCTAGTGGAATGATGATAGAAATAATACTCTTGCATATCTCAATTATTATTTTGCAGATTTTATTACATCATGCCATAAAAAAGCCCTGTGCAAACCCAAGTCATCACTCAGGTCATACACAAGGCTGATTTTTTCAATTCACATCAGCTTACTGATGTGAATGTTTAAAGATTAAGCTTGTTCGATGTCTTTCATCGTCAATTTGATACGGCCACGGTTGTCAACATCGGCAACCTGTACTTTCACTTCCTGACCTTCTTTCAATACATCGGTCACGTTTGCAATACGTTCGTTCGAGATTTGAGAGATATGCAGTAAGCCATCTGTACCCGGAAGGATATTAACGAAAGCACCGAATTCAACGATACGAATTACTTTACCTGTGTAAATTGTACCCGGTTCAATTTCAGCAGTCAGTGCCTGGATTTTGGCAATAGCCGCTTGTGCAGCAGCTTTAGTTTCACCAAATACACGTACTGTCCCGTTATCTTCAATATCGATTGCAGCTTTGGTCTCCTCAGTGATCTGACGAATAGTTGCACCACCTTTACCAATCACGTCACGGATCTTGTCAGGGTTGATATTGATGACCTGGAAGGTCGGCGCATGCATCGAAATCTCTGGACGTGCACGTGAAATCACCTGATTCATTTCGTTCAAGATGTGCATACGACCCGCATAAGCCTGGTTTAATGCAGACTCCATGATCTCTTCAGTAATCCCTTCGATCTTGATGTCCATTTGTAGCGCAGTAATACCGTTTGCAGAACCTGCGACTTTAAAGTCCATATCACCCAGGTGATCTTCATCACCCAAGATGTCAGAAAGAACTGCGTAACGCTCGCCTTCTTTCACCAGACCCATTGCAATACCTGCAACTGGTGCTTTCAGTGGCACACCTGCATCCATCAGTGATAGAGAAGCACCACATACGGACGCCATTGAAGACGAACCGTTTGATTCGGTAATGTCAGATACAATACGGATCACATACGGGAAGCGGTCAGCGGCAGGAAGAACGGCTTGAACACCACGACGCGCCAGACGGCCATGACCGATTTCACGACGTTTAGGACCAGATTCACGACCAGTTTCACCCACAGAGTATGCAGGGAAATTGTAGTGAAGCATGAAGTTATCAGTTTTCGTACCTGCAAGGGTATCCACCATCAACGCATCACGGGTATTACCCAGAGTTGTGGTTACCAGTGCCTGAGTTTCACCACGTGTGAACAATGCAGAACCGTGAGCACGGTCCAGTACACCCACTTGTACGTCGATTGCACGAACAGTTTTGGTATCACGTCCATCAATACGTGGCTTACCAGACAGGATGTTGTCACGTACGGTACGGTATTTAAGGTCTTCGAATAATTCGTTGACTTCGTCAGCCAGACCGGTTTCGTCATTTTCTGGAACGAACTGAGCTAAGGCTTCTACCTGAAGTGCATCAAGGGCCGCATAACGGTCCTGTTTGATTGCAATCGTATAAGCTTCAGAAATTTTCGCTTCGAATGCTTCTTTCAATTTGCCAAGAAGTTCTTCGTTTTTAACCGGAGCTACCCAAGTTGACTCAACTGCACCAGCAGCTGCAGCAAATTCTTTGATCGCCTGGATCGCAATCTGCATTTCGTCATGACCGAACAATACAGCACCCAGCATCTGGTCTTCTGAAAGTTCTTTCGCTTCAGATTCAACCATCAGTACTGCAGATTCTGTACCGGCAACCACAAGATCAAGATCAGACTCTTTGAGTTGTTCTAGGTTCGGGTTCAGAATATATTCGCCGTTAATCAAACCTACACGTGCGCCGCCGATTGGACCACGGAACGGTGTACCTGCGATAGACAATGCCGCAGATGTACCCAACATTGCAGCGATGTCAGCATCCATCGTTTTGTCAGAAGAAATAACGGTTGCGGTGACCTGAATTTCGTTGAAGTAACCTTCCGGGAACAACGGACGAATTGGACGGTCGATTAAACGTGAAATTAAAGTTTCAGCTTCAGACTGACGACCTTCACGCTTGCCATACCCCCCCGGGATACGACCAGCAGCATATTGCTTTTCTTGGTAGTTAACAGTTAAAGGGAAGAAGTCTTGACCTACTTTTGCTTTAGGTTGTGCAACAACTGCTACAAGCACCTGTACACCACCCATGGTGATTACGACACTGTTTGCCTGACGGGCCACACGACCGGTTTCTAAAGTTACAGTGTGCTGACCGAATTGAAATTCTTTACGAACAATATTAAACATCGACATGTTTTATTTTTTCCTGATTTTATTCTAGTGGAGACCCCTAAGGTTTGGCATTCACAGTACAGAACCGAGTAAATGACAAAGCTTAGAAGCCGACCTCACCAGAAATAAACATGATTTTTAAACACAAAGAAGGAGCGAAACATTCGCCCCTTCCTCTAACCTGACATTTGCCAGGTCGAACTTTGTTTTCATCAATATGGCATTCAAAATGCAATAATCCGAAAATAAAGATTTAAATCGAATTAACGACGTAAACCTAAAGCAGCAATCAAAGCGCCGTAACGAGTAGTGTCTTTACCTTTAAGGTAGTCAAGAAGCTTACGACGTTGGTTAACCATACGGATCAGACCGCGACGGCTATGGTGGTCGTGTTTGTGCTCTTTGAAGTGACCTTGTAAGTCATTGATTTGAGCAGTCAAAAGAGCTACTTGAACTTCTGGGGAACCCGTGTCGTTTTCAGCGCGAGCAAATTTAGCGATGATCTCTGCGCGATCTGCGTTTGTTAAAGCCATTCGATTTCTCCGAGATGCTTATATATCTTGATAAAAATCAAAGTAATGAGAATTCAAGACCTTGACTGCCGTGCATCACTACAGCAAGTTGCATATTTTAAGGGAAATTCAGCCAGATTGCAAAAATAGATCCGGCTTTTATCAATAGATGCCAGACTATTTTTCTTTGTTTCTGTCATCTTTGCTTCAATTAAAGCAGTCATACCCTACAGTGATTTTTTATAAAGCCCAGAAGAAATGGCTTTACATGCCATAAACCTGATGAGGTCAAATACAAAAACGAGAATATTTAATATAAAAGTTTTTAAGCCGCGCATGCAGTGATAAACATCGATAAAAAAAAGCCCGAGTAAACTCGGGCTTTTTCGCGCTGTGGTCTCTTCTTTATCATATTATTTATTGTATTTTTTATTGCGTTTTAGGCTTATTATTATGTTAAAGATACATCCTGTAATTTAACAATCATCGTCCTGATGTGGTAGATTTTGCCATAATCGAGAATTAGAACTAGAGGTGTTTATCCTCTGTACGTGTAAGCCATTTCATACAATAAGTTACGCAAAGCTTGCACAATGTTACACTAATAACCTATTTAATTACCCGGCTTACGAAATTTTATTGAGTAATTCTCTGTACTTAAATAATTCATTTAAAGCAAAATTCATTAAAAGCAGGCAATAAAAAAGCCCTGTAGTCTCTCCCAAAACTACAAGGCTTAGCGGCTGTAAGTTTCCTCATTCACTTACTTCACTGTAAGTTCGCTGTCGTTAGACATTCTTGTTGTTATTATGCGATTTATATTCAACTTTCCTTGTTGAACTCTTTGTGTGACCAATCTTCTCAAATCTTATGCAAAAGCTCTATGCGGCAATTTCCTGAATGCTTGTAAGCTTTTACCTACAAAGACTTCGTCTTTTTTGCCAACAAATTACTACAACATTCAATAATTTTTAAACTCAGACCACTGTACCGTGTGGTTTTTACGCAGAGGGCCTGTATAAAGGCCTCCTGATCAACCAGCAAGCTCACTACTTTTTTTGCCCGGGTAATCGCGGTATAAATCAGTTCCTTACTGAGCAGACTTTTGGCCTGCTGATCCAGCACGACCGCAGTATGGGTAAATTCTGAACCTTGTGACTTGTGAATGGTCAGGGCAAATGCGGTTTCGATATTTTTGGGTAAACGCGTAGCAGGCACCCATTTTTCCAGACTGGGGAAATATACTTCAAACTGGGCCTGATCCTGCTGCTCTCGCCAGAAACAGATGCCGATATCGCCATTGGACAGACCTAACTGGTAGTCATTATAGGTCATCATCACCGGACGGCCTGTATACCACTCCCCTTGCTTTAGCTGTGCTGAGGCCTGTAAAAAGCGCTGCTCCATCTGCTGATTAATCTTGTTTAGCCCGAAGTCTCCATGCCGGATAGCCGTTAAAATCCGGTAATCATCAAAGCAGCTGACGACCTGCTGGACATAGGCTTTAAAATTAGTGGATGAATCACCTAAAACAGCCTCGATATAGGCCTGATAGCCATACATCAGCTGCGCATAATACTGCTCCAACATTAACGGATCAGATTTCGCTTCACGCTTTGGCAAATATTGCAATTGCAGCAGGTCAACAGGCACCTGATCGGGTTGAATGGCCCGAAGCTCGCCTTCCTGAACAATGGCCTGCTCAAAGTGGCTGAGTACCATTGAAGGCGGGTGTGACTGCTGGATGAAATTGGCCATCGCACCGATCCTGGCACCCGGCGCAAAACGGCGTGTGGTGATCAGATGGACCCGATTCTCTTGCAAGACCGGAGCCTGTTGCAGGTCAGCCAGCACGGTGCCGACCTCCACTGAAGCCAGCTGATCGGCATCCCCCAATAAAATCAGCCGGGCATGATCAGCAACTGCTGCCAGCAACATCTGCGACAGGTTCAGATCCAGCATGGAGGCTTCATCCACCACAATCACATCATAAGGCAAAGGCTGTCTGGCATGAAAACGCGGCTGGCCCTGATGTCCAAGCCCCAGCAGGCGGTGCAAGGTAACAGGTTGTACCTGTTTCAATGCTGCCAGATCAAATTGCTTTAGGGCTTCACTCTGTAGGGCGTTTTGCAAGGCTTCCTTCATACGCTGTGCTGCTTTTCCAGTCGGAGCCGCCATGGCAATCCGGATATCTGGAAGAGTCTCGTGCAAGACCGCAATAATATGCGCCAAAGTATAAGTTTTTCCGGTTCCCGGCCCCCCGGTGATAATGCTCAGCGCCTGCTGAGCCACCATTTCTAGAGCTTTTTGTTGCTGGGGATCCGTTAAGAGCTTACGCTCACACGCAGTTAAGGCCAGTGTCGGAACAGCCTGCAGCTTGATTCTGGCAATGTGAGCTGCGACAGACTGCTCCAGCTGCCAGTAACGGTACAGATACAACGACTGGTTTTCAAAAACAAAAGGCGCAGCACCTGTAGCGGAGGATTCACACTGCCAGACCAGATGCTGCAAGAACGCTACCTGCTCCACGCTCGCTGGTATACAGCTGTTCCCTTCCTGCATGGCATCCAGCACCTGTTGAATGAGCTGTTTCGCAGTTTCTTCCAGTGGTGCCGAACTAAAAGGGGGCTGACAGAGATAGTCAATCCATCCCCTCAAAGAAGAGACTGGCTGCGACACGTGAACCTGCTCATTTTCCACACAGTTATCCTCAAAGTTATCCACAGGCTAGTTTTCTGTTTAAGCTGTATAAATTTTCCAAAATCGCTACCTTAAGCCCGTTTTTGCTGTTCAAAGTAACCCAGAATTTGATCCAGTTTTAACAGGAATTCTATGTCCGGTTGCCAATGATAAGCTCCCTGTCCGGCCTGACCATTCATTCCTCGCAGATACAGATAAGTCGCTCCCCCCAGATGCTGCTGTATAGCATAATCCTGCATATTGGCTGACAGATAACGGTGCAACGCCACCAGATATAAAGCGGCCTGCAACCAGTAACTGGACTGGCTCATATTCTGCTGAATGGCTTCTGCCGCGTAATGTTGCTGGTCTGGCCCCAGAAAGTTACTTTTATAGTCCGCAATATGATAGCGCTGGCCATCAAAATACACCAAGTCAATTGAGCCGGTCAGATAGCGGGCCGATTTGGCCTCATTGAACTCGCTCATGACAATGCCCTGTTCGGCAAACAGCTGATGAATCTGGCGGATTTGCAAAGGTGCATCGGTCAAGGAAAGATAAAATGGAAATTCTGACAAATACGCCTTTGCCTGCAACTGCTCCAAGGCAAAATCAGCCTGTAGGGGGGTCGACAGGATTTCCTTAACCCAACCATGCATCAGATTCAGTACCATATCTTCCAGAACTTCCTCCATCAAGGCATGAAAGGCATCCTGAAAAACAACCTCAACATTTACCGGCACGGTTGAAGCCGCTGCACTCAGCTGTGCAAGTTCCTGCTCAAAAAACTGAATAAAAGGCTCATCATCCAGCTCGGAAAAACAGGGCTGGAACTGACCGAGAAAAGCTAAAAATCCGGCCTGTTGCAAATGCTGTACCGACTTGAAAAACAACTGCAATTCCTGTCGGTAGCTGTCACGCTGGCCATGCAGGCGAATACCGGTCAGAATCTTATAGTTCAGACTGGAAAGTACACGGTGCATACTCTGTTGCAGGGTATCTGCCGAAAACTCCGAGTGCTGCGCGACCTGAGTCAACAAGGTCTTTAGATTCACACAAGCATGCTGATAATCCTGTGCAAACGCCTGCTCCAGCAAAGCTCGCAGCTGAAATGCCTGCAGGAATTTTTCTTTGAGTTCCTGCCAGATCTGCGGTGCCGTGTTTTTAAAACGGCGACGCATTTCCAGATTCCAGTAGCTGCGATCCTGAAAGTCAAGATGCTCAAAAATGCTGTGCAGGAAAGTTCCGGCAACGGTGCCCTTGGGAAAATTCAGCTTGAGCCAGTCCAGTGGCTCCTGAGCCAGCTGATCCAGATGGTTAATCTCTATTTCATCGGCCGCACTGTCGACGACTTCTGCATGGTTCACCAGATCATCCTGGAGCACAGCAGGTCGAAGCTGATGCTGGGCCAAAGCGGTAAAGCTGGTCCGGCTGCGGGGATAAAAGTGCCGCTGCGGCAAAGCCTGTGCCTGCATTTCAGGCGGCGTTTGCTGCTGCGCCAGAATACGGACGGGTTCCTGACTTAAGGGCTGCTCGATCAGGCTGTAAGGATGCTGAAAAGCAGCCTCGCCCTGTCCACGCCAGAACGCCAGACCTGCCTCAGTCTGTCCGCTTTGATCTTGCAATAGGGCATAGACCCGATGGCTGGCCCGGGTCAGCGCAACATACCAGAGCCGGTGATTCTCTGCAGCATTACGCACAGCATTTTGCTGAATGGCCTGTGCATGCAAATCCTTGTGATTGACCCTAATAACCCGGGACTGTTCCAGTATATTGTCCTGACCTGCAGTCGCAAGCGAAAAATTCAGGTTTCCTTTATGCATATCAGTCGCGGCATCCGCGCCTAGCAAAAAGACCACCTTAAACTCCAGTCCCTTGGAGGCATGAATGGTCATTAACTGAACCCCATGATCTCCCGACAGCTTGCGTTCTTTTTCATTGTCTTTGCCGGAAGGAGACTGCAACTGGCGCAAATACCAGTGATACAGCTTTTGTGCCCCCTGATAATATTCACTCTGCTGACACAGTATGTCGGTCAGATGGCGGACATTTACCACCACCCGCTCATTGTCCAGACTCTGACTGGCCACCAGATTGGTCCAGACCTGAAACAGGTTCAGCGCATACGTCCAGGCCGTAAGAAAGCCTTTCTCGAACCACATCTCCCGAATACTGTCCAGATCGGCAATATAGCGATTTAAACCCTCGCTCTGCTGTTGCAGGTCAATCAGTTTTTTCAGATTAAATCCCAGCAGCCGGGTCAAGAGTGCGCGTTTGACTTTGGCCTCATTAAACGGGTCCATGATGGCGGTTAAAACCGCAGCAATATCCTGGGCAATCGGGCTGGCAAAAACACTTTGTCTGGATTCCTTATAGCAGGGAATTCCCATACGCTGCAGACGCTGCTTGACCTGCTCCAGCGGAAAGTGACCAAAAGACAGCACGGCAATGTCATCAGCGGACAGTGGCTGTAGCGGGTCCTGCTGAAAATAAAGCTGCTTCTGTGCCGAGCGATTCAGCAATTCCCTAATTTTCCAGACCACCTGATCGGCTTCTACATCCTGTTCTCCCAGCTGAATCCAGCGCAAGGGATGCGGATTTTCCAGCTGGTTTTCAACCAGCGCCGGATGAGGACGGCTACCCGCCTGAATCAGGGTATAGTGCACCTGCTCACCAAAATCCATCTGGCATTGAAATAGCGCATCGACCACCTCAACCAGCGGTTTCACCGAGCGGTGGTTTTGCATCAGGGTGTAAATCCGGCCCTGCTTTTGCAGCACATCCGCACGTGCCTGGTTATAGGTCAGCATGTCTCCGCCGCGGAAACCATAAATCGCCTGTTTCGGGTCGCCGACCATGATCATGCAGCCGGCCTGCACCCGTTTGGCATCACGCCAGATTTTGGCCAGCAGATCATCCTGATCCTGGTTGGTATCCTGAAATTCATCGACCAGAATCAGCGGATAACGCGCCTGTACACATTCGGCAAAGCGCTGGCCCTGCTGTCCTTGTAAGGCTTCGGCTAGCGTGCGAATTTGCTGGGAAAAAGTGGTTTCCCCCTGTTTCTGCAAGGTTTGCGGTAAACGGGTCTGCACGCTCTGAATCAGATGAAATTCCAGATATTGGGTCAATTGCTTGAGCTGCTGATCCAGCTTCTGCTTGATGTCACATAAATGATCAATCGCCACAATCAGGCGACTTTGCAGAATCTGCTGCTGTTCTGCTTCCGGACAGCTTTTGTTAAAGACCTGCGTACTGGGCTGAAAGTCGGTTTTCTTGCGGCGCAAATAGCATAATTCTAACAATACCTGCGCAAGCTCGGGATCAAAAAAGCTCAGTGCCCCTTGGGTCTGGACTGCTGCCATCCACGTCATAAAATTTTCACATATACTTGTTAACTTGGTGAAAAAACTCTTATGAAAATACTTCGGTGTGTCCTGACAATAGCGGCGCAATAACGCCAGATCATCTTCATGGATGCTGAGCAGACCTCCCACACAATCTTCAAGCTCGGCCAGATCCCACTTGACTGCTTCAAGTTTTTGAAAATGTTGGGCCTTAAAATTCAGGGCATCCCGCACCAGCCCCATATAATGCTCTGCCGGTTTTAGCAGGTTCTGTAAATAGAGATGATTGATGAGATATTGTGGCTGCTGCTGAATCCATTCCCTTAACCCGTCATGCAACAGTTGCTGGATATAAGCATCCTGATCTTCCGTCAGCTCTGCACGTTCAATCTTGCCGCTTTCAAAGGCAAATTCACGTAATAGCTTCTGGCTAAAACTGTCCAGCGTTCCAACAAACAACTCATCCAGCTGGTTCAATACCAGACGCAAGCGGCGCCGGGCATAGTCCATCCGTGAACCATAATCTTTCAAGACTTGCTGGAACAGCGGATCATTTTCACGTTCCAGTTGAGCAGCCAGCTGAACCGAATTCAGCTGCTGATGGCGCTGAATATAAGCTAAGGTTTCTTCGACTCTTAAGCGCACCCGGTTTTTCAGTTCAGCGGTGGCCTTACGGGTAAAGGTGGTTGCTATCACCTGATGCGGATAATACTGGTCCAGAAAAATCCGCACCATCAAACTGGATAAAGTATAGGTTTTCCCTGTCCCCGCCGAAGCCTCAATCCAGTGGAGGCCATGAAAACGCATATCCTGAATTGGATTGGTCGAAACACTCTGCTTCTGGTTTTCTGACAGCAACATGTTCATTTTACCCACTCCAGATGGTCATGAATGGGCGCATACAGGGCATGAGCAAAATGATGACAGCACGTTTCCAGAGCCTGATCCGGGTCCTGATCCTGCAATATAAACTGCCAGTCCTGATGCAGCTGGTTAGATTCATCACTGGTCAAAGGCCTGCTACTTTCATAACGATTATTCCAACCGTTCAGCAATTCCTGCATTTCGACAATCGTCATCTGCCCGTGTTCATTTTCAGCCCACTTCCAGTTTTTTTTCATCAATAATTCAGCTGGCAAAACCAGCGGCTGTTTTTGTCCAATTTCCCAAGCTTTAAACCAGAACTGTAAATACTCACGTGCCTTACTCGAACTTAGCCCGGAAAATTTCAGGGTTTTATCGCTGAAAATGACAATACGTTCCATCGCCGGGGCGCGCGCATCATCATGAATAAAAGCCAGCCACAGCAGATATTCCAGCCAAACCTGTGCCCGGCGTTTTTCCGATGCCGAAGAAGATTGCATACTGAGCCAATAGGCACTGTGCGCCACTTGCGGTACGGTAATATTTAACAAAATTTCAGAACTCAACTTCCAGGTCTGCTGAGTTACCGGGGTCAGCTCTTTATCCAGCTCAAGCAGGCGCTGCTGCAATCGCTGTTGCTCCTGCTGGCTACTCAGCCAGGTAGCCTGACGGGTTTTGCCGACCGGCAAACGATCCAGCATTAGCTCCGGCTCGATCTCCTGTTCTTGCTGTAACAGAAAATCCCGGACCTGATACTGTTCCAGTTTATTCAATAATAAAGGCTCTCTGGCACTCGGCAAGTCGGCATATTTGACACTAAAAATCCCGACACTTTTTAAAAATAGGCGTGCGGGGAAAATCATGTCCCGAATCCACTCCTCGCCTTTGAGCACCCGAACTTCCTGAGGCTCCAGCGCAGGATAGTGCGCATTGATCCAGCTGCTGCGCTGGCCGGCAGCGTTACGGATATATTTTGCTACAGCAAACCACTGGTCCTGAAAGCGCGGTGTGCTGGCCACGGTAAATCCGGCCGGGTCAAAAGGCTGTAAAGGATGGACATGATACAGCTGCCGGATATGCTTGGCCACAGTCAGGCCATTGAGTTCCACCATAGCATCGACTTCAGCATCCGGCTGCTCTGACTCACAGATCAGGCCAATATGCTGGATCAGCTCCTGCAAGGCCATGGATGGATCACGCGCTTCACCATCATCTACATCGAAGCCATTATAAAATAGCCATAAATTTTCCTGTGCCAGTAACAAGGCATCTAAAAAAGCTCCCTGCTCATCATCCAGACGTGAGCGGTCGCCAAGCTGCGGCTTGAGCATGCTCATCAGGTCAAAAGGCACTTTCTGATGCCGGCCCGGAAACTTGCCGCTATCCAGATTCAGCATGACCACCAGTTTATAAGGCAAGGGGCGGATTTGACCGATCTGGCTAAAAGTAATCTGCCCGCTGGGTTCTGCCTGCTCCAGCTGCATGTCGAGCGTATTCTGGATTTCTTCCAGTACATACGGCAGCGGCAGACTGAGCGCGACCAGTTCCTGACTGGCATATAAATCATCCTGATCGTGATAATCCGCCAAGGTCAGCATCCGCAGCTGCTTGTCAATAATTTCGGCCACGGTTTTCAGGGCGTCTACCCCCGCCTCCCGAAATTCATTCAGATCATTCCATAAATATTCCAGCCAGGTTTTCACCGGCGTACGCTGCCCTTGCTCATGCAGCATCAGCCAGTCCCGACGCTGCACTAGATCCTGATAAATCTGAATAAGCGTTGCAATTAAAGGGAAATCACTGCTTAACACCTGAGCATAGCTCAAGGTGTCCTGAAACAGGCGATGCTCGGGCATTGCCATACCCAAAGCCAGACGGTCTAGAGCGAATTTAAAACTGTAACGGTAATCTTCATCCCCACTGCTCAGGCTTTGCTGTAAATGCTGCTGGTCCAGCCCACGCTTAAAGCCAGCCTCAGCGAGCAGCTGCAACATGCGCTCGACCTGACTATAGTCCAGTGCATAACGCTGCTGGGTAGCGTTCAAGCTCAGCCAGTCGGCAAAATCTTCAATACTAAAACGCTGATGCACCAGCTGAATCCGGCCTAAGACTGCGCGCCAGGCATTGCTGACATCCAGACGCGATACACCGGCAATCTGGATCGGTAAATACAGGCTGTCTTTTTGCAGTCTGGTACTGCCTGGCTCACGTTCGCGCGGTGGTGGCGCAAACACACTACGAATCGCGGGTTCCAGTTCTTTCAGATTAGGAGCCAGCACCAGAATATCACTCGGTTGGCGCGGCTTTTCTTCCGTCCCCTGAGCCAGCCAATGAATCATCTGCTCTTTCAGAACTTCCAGCTGGCGCAAGGAAGAATGACAGACATGAATTTGTAGTGAATCATCTTCAGGTTTGAGCGGATACTGATGTTTTTCAGGTTCCAGCAGATACAGGATATCGGACTGTAACTTGGCCAATAAGCAATCTTGATATTCATCCACAAAGGCATCCGCCCAAAGCCCCTCTTCGCCCGAGGACAGTTTGGACAGAAGTGAGAAGTGATCGCGGGCCTGCTTGCCAAAACGGGTCAGCAAGGGATGACGGGACTCACGGTCTTCGGCATTGAAATTCAACTGAAATGCATTAAAAAAATGCTGGATTTCTTCATCACTTGGCTTGTGTCCCCGGCTCTGCTCATATTTACGGATAAAGCGTTCCTGCACGCCGAGGTCATAACGCGCCTTCCAGTCGGGGTCAACACTATCAGCCCAGTATTCCTGTGAAGGGTTAAAATGGAAAATATAAATATCAATGTATTGGCCCAGACGGCGCAAGAAATCCAGCTGGCCTGGCGGCAGTTCCAGCAAACTAAAGACCACCACTTGAGCGGGCAAACGCTTCAATACCTCAGCCTGAGATTCCGGATTTTCCAGCCGTTCCCAGTATAGCCGCTCAATGTCCAGAATCTTGGCATAATCCTCCTGAAACACATGCTGCCATAACCAGCGCTGCCAGGCTTCCAGCTCACGTGCCTGGATTTTGACAAAATCCCCGACTGGAATGACCTGCCCGTTTTCATCCTTTGGCATATAGATCATCTGTTCAACGTCCAGGGCAATATCCTGTCCCCAGGCCTGCAACCAGTTCGTCGGGCAGCTGCATTGCTGGGGAGGACAGCCACGTGTGCAATAACCGCGATAGTCCATATAATGGCTAAACAGACGCGATACCTGTTCGGCCACCCAGTACAACATGCTCTGCTTTTTCAGCTGTTTTTCGGTGCCCTGCTCCAGACGGTCAGCACTGTCATAGATCCGCTTGATAATCGAATACAGCGGATGGTCTACGTCCAAACATATCTCAGCGGGTAAAATATATTTACGTAGAGCCTGAAACATCCGCCACTTGATGATAATCCGGGGAATGTTGGCCTCACGCACCTGTTCAACTTCCTTAGGACTGTTCAGCACCCACTGATAGGAACTCCATTGAAAGGCACGAATGCGGTGATGAAACTGGGTATTGGCACTGATCCCCTTTTTTTCGGCAATTTTCTGGGTCAGCCAGGCTTCCACCGCCGGTGATGGCACAATAAAATGTCGCGGCTGTAACACCTCGAACGGATTTTGTGCTGCCTGATTGACAATACGCAGCATACTATCCAAAAGTACATCAATACGTTGACTCTGAATAACATGAATTGCCATGGCTTCCCCTGAATATAAAAAAATGCAGCCTTAGTACAAAACAATAAAGATTATTTACTATACTTCGCGACTGGTCTATGCGACTTTAAAACCCATATTTTGCTCAAAAATTTCTTTGAAAAAAGCATCTTATTGATGTTTGAATAGAAAAAAACAACATACAGCTTTAAGGTAGCCCCCATGAAATTAGATAAAATTCCTGACCGTATTGATCCGAGCCTCGATCTGGACCGGATCCGCAATGAATGTTTAGAGATCGTCAAAAAACGCGCCTACTGTTCGGCCGGTGCAGCCGTAATTCCCGTTCCATTTCTGGATGTGGTGATTGATGTCGGTATCTTGTCGCAACTGATTCCCGAGATCAATGCTCGTTTCGGCCTGGCACCCGATCAGATCAGTGTCTATGATGCTAAAACCCGTCAAGTCCACTGGCAGGAACTACGTAAACGCGGAGTTGAGTTTTCCGGTCTGGTGGTGGCACGGACCGCGGTCAAAAAATCGTTGAATAATGTTGCAGCGAAAGTGATCACAAAGCAAGTCACAAAATTCATCCCCTTGGGTGGTCAACTGGTTGCGGCCAGCTTGGGTTATCTCATCATGAAGAAAATTGCGGAAGCACATGTCAACGACTGTTATCGTACTGCTAAAAATATCCAGCAAAAACAGATTGCTCAAAATAAATAAAATGAAGAGTGAGAAAGAGCAAGGATTATTTCCCTGCCCACCTACAACTTCAGGCAGACGATTCTGCCTGAAGTTGTTTTAAAATGGCCTTTAAGACTTCGATCCGAGCGGTGTTTTTATCGTCAGTGGCAATAATATGCCAAGGCGCAAGTTCGGTTGAAGTCCGCTCAAACATGTCTGCAGCGGCTTTCAGATAGTTTTCCCATTGCTCCCGGTTACGCCAGTCTTCTTCGGTAATTTTAAAACGTTTATGCGGAGTTTCTTCACGTGCCTTGAAACGCGCCGCCTGCTCTTCTTTGGAAATGGCCAGCCAGATTTTGATAATGACAGTCTGATGTTCGACCAGACTCTGTTCAAAGTGGTTAATTTCCCCATAGGCCCGTTGCCACTCAACCGCACTGGCCAAACCCTCCACCCGCTCGACCAGTACCCGGCCATACCAGGAACGATCCAGAATACAGATATCATCATCGGTTTGTAACTTGGTCCAGAAACGCCATAAATATGGACGGCTGAGTTCATATTTTTCTGGTGCCGCGATGGTATAAATTTCATACTCACGTGGATCAAGTTTTTTCACAATCCGCTTGATGGCCCCGCCTTTACCGGCTGCATCTATACCCTCAAACAGGATCAGGACATTGCGCGGATCATCACGTAAGGCACTGGCAACCCTGGAAGTCAGCTTTTTAAGTTCTGGCTTATAATCTTCCGCTTCGGCAAGGCGTTGCTCAGGTGATTTTAACCGCTCTGGAGTTTTAGCTTGCTGCCATCTGCCGGGGGCTCTCTTCGGGTGCGCCGGACAATTCTTTAAAGCATTCAAAATGGCCTGGGCAAACTGCTGATCACGCTGTTTTTCATCTGCACCGTCAATAATCAGCCAGTCATCGCTAAAGCGCTGGCGCAGCTCCTGCACAGTGTCATATTGCTTCTTGTTACGCCAGTCCAGTCCATGCAATTTATGCCAGCGCAACTCGCTGGGCTCAATCTGATCCAGACGGGCTTGCAACACCTGCCACGACAGGTCAATCCAGATTTTGACCACATCCACGTGATTGTTTTTCAGATCCTGTTCAAAAGCGCGCATCTCATCAATATAAGCATCAAATTTGGCCTCACTGATGGGCTGTGTCGGCTGCATTGCCGTACTAATCAGGTCGCTATACCAGGTACCAAACATCACCATAAGCTGACCTTCCGCCGGAATAAAGCGTACATAAGGCTGCCAGAAAGGTTGTTTGTTATGCAGCATCAAGGGTCGGTCTGCTTTTACCCCTAGATAACGCGGATCGACCCACTCACGCAGCTGTTTGACTGCCTCCCCTTTACCGGCCAGCTCTATCCCATTCACCAGGACCAGTACACTTTTGGCATTCTTTCCGCCTTGGGTATTTTTTAAATTGTATTGTGCATCAATCAGCTGGAGGGATAACTGGTCTTCATCCATAAGCTGAAAAGGCGATTGTTCTAAATCCATACTGAGCCCTTTTCTCTTCTTCTTGTAGGCAGTATAACGGGGAACTTTTCCACTCAAACAGGGCCAGCAACGTTTTTCACACGATTAGTTTGATTGTTTAAACAGCGAATTGACCTGTAAATCAGGTTTCATTGGTCAATTTGTCATGGCGAGATCCTTCAACACCCTCTAAGATTCTGACATCGTAAAAAAATATCTGAACTATCATGTCCAAACTTGCCGCACTTGATGAGTTATTAGAACGTTATGATCAGCTGAGCTACCATCGTCAGTCCGAAATTTTAAGCCGCTTACAGGATGTACAGGCATGGCAGAAAACCCGGATGCAGCATAGCCATCAAACCCATTTTTCAGCAAAGCAGAACCAGCTGATGGCCGACTATTTTCTCAACCGGCTTTATGGCGGACCGGACTTTGATGCGCTGGCCACACAAATTAAACGCCTGATGAAATATGCCCATAAAGCTGAAAAAGTTATTCCGGAAAATGCCATTAAAACTGGTACATTGGGGGTTGAACTGGCGATTCTGGCGGTGCAACTAGATGAGCAGGTGGCCATCCAGCTGTTGAAAGACTATCCGGCGGATACCCCGCTGAATGATGAGATGATGCGATTGGCTTATATAAAGCTGGATCAGGCACAGGCGCGTTTAAAACAGCTGGAACTGCTGGACCAGCTGGGTCATAGCCTGGATAAATACATGCGCTCCTTTATGGTCTATACGGCCTTTAAAATGTGTAAAGGTGCAGCAAATAAATATAATTTTCAGGTCATGTATGAATTTATGCAGGAAGGTTTCCTGGCCATGAAACCGTTAAAGTCCGCTGAACAGTTTGTCCGTGACTTTACCCAAGGCGAACGTCATATCATTGACCGGGTGCATGCTGGCGATCTGCGGCCCTTTCAATAAGCGTTATTTTTCACCAGATCAAGCAGCACTGAGACTTGCCTGCCCTCGGACTAAAAGTCATCCTTTTGCCCAGAGCAGGCCGTCATCCTACAAGAAGATAGCGTGATCATGCACCCGAAAGATTTCAGCTGACTTGCTCATTTTTCTGTATATTATTCATAACAATTGCATGATGAATGCTGAATAACATCTTAGAATCTGTCATTATGCAGTCAATATAAGATTAACCCGATGACTATGTTAGGAGTGACTCCCATGTCGAATGAAAATCCAACACCTGCCCCTACCCCCGAGTCGGCACAACAGACAGACAAAGTGAGTCCATTCTTAACTGAAACTCTTCCTCAAGGCACCCCGCAAGGTCAGCAACAATCCCTCGAACAACGCCTGACCGATACCCCGGTGACCTCAACAGTACCTAAGTACAATCTGCCACGCGGCGCCAATACCGGCAATGTCGGTTCGACCACGCACTTTGGTTATCAGACTGTCAACAGTGATGAAAAAGCCCAGAAAGTGGCGGAAGTCTTCCATTCGGTTGCCAGCAAATACGACATCATGAATGACCTGATGTCTTTTGGTATTCACCGTCTGTGGAAACGTTTTGCAATTAATATGTCGGGGGTACGCCGTGGTCAGCATGTGCTGGATATTGCAGGCGGTACGGGTGATCTGGCTAAAGTTTTCAGCCGCGAGGTTGGCCCAACCGGCCATGTAGTACTCTCTGATATTAATGAATCCATGCTGAATGTTGGCCGTGACCGTCTGATCGATGCCGGCTGTACCAATGTCGACTTTGTTCTGGCCAATGCTGAAACTCTGGAACCCTTTGCAGACAACAGCTTTGATCTGCTGACCATTTCATTTGGTCTGCGTAACGTGACTGACAAAGATGCAGCACTGGCAGCGATGTACCGCGTGCTTAAGCCAGGCGGCCGTCTGTTGATTCTGGAGTTTTCTAAACCAGTCTTTGAGCCATTTTCAAAACTGTATGACCTGTATTCATTCACCGCTTTACCGATCATGGGTAAAATCGTGGCAAATGATTCAGAAAGTTATAAATACCTTGCTGAATCAATTCGCATGCATCCAGACCAGCGCACCCTGAAAGGCATGATGGAAAATGCCGGCTTCCAGAACTGTGATTACCACAACCTGACTGGCGGTATTGTGGCCGTTCACCGTGGTTTCAAACTCTAAGAGGCTATGCCAATGTGGTCAATTCTCGCCCTAGGGGCAATTGAACGCGTGATTCATCAGATGATTGATCTGGATGGCATTACTCGCATTCAGACCAATGCGCTAGCCGGTAAAATGCTGCGTGTGGTCATTGCATCACCACAGCTTTCGGTAGATGTATGCTTTGATGAAGGCAAGGTTCGCTTAGAAGCCACTGCAACCGGACATGCTGAACAGCCTTCTATTTTTGAGCAGCGCCCTTTTGACGCGCAAACGTCTAGCCTCGTAGAGGCAACAGCGACGCTAAACGTCAAGAATATGGTGGAACTGTTCAGCCTGTTGGTATCCGATGACATCGGCAATATTCCGCTACAGGGCGACTATAAACTTCTGCAGGAAATCCAGCGCATCATACAGCAGGCGGAACCTGATCTCGCTGCTCACCTGAGCCCCTGGATTGGCCCGACTCTGGCCCATGAGCTGGGTAAACTGCAACTAGCGCCCCAATATGTCAAACGCGCCTTGCAGAGCAAGCTATTCTTTGCTGAAGACACATTAAAAGAAGACAGTGGTTTATTTGCTCCACGCTGGCAAATGGATGACTTAAATCAGGATACCCGTATCCTGAACCAGAATTTAGATCGCGTTGAAGCCAGGATTCGCCAGCTTCAACAGCAGATTGATGCTCCACATAACTCTACATCCGACTAGGTACACCGCTTTATGATTCCGCATGTTTCACGTTTACGCGAACTTTGGCGCATCGCCGCGCACTATAGACTCGACACGTTGTTTCCTGCGGAAGAGCTTCCAGAAAAAGCCCGGCATGTCCTGTCAATCATCCGCATGCATCCGGCGGCCTGGTCCAGCAAGGAGCGTAAAAATCCGCTCAAGCTGAAACTGGCACTGGAAGAAATGGGGCCTCTGGCGATCAAGCTCGGTCAGCTACTGTCAACCCGCCGTGACCTGATTCCGCCTGAAGTCTTGCAACAACTGGTTTTACTGCAGGATCGGGTCAAGCCTTTTGATAATGAAGTCGCCAAGATGCGGATTCAGGAGTCCTTAAAGGCGGATGTAAATACCCTGTTCGCCCGTTTTGATATCCAGCCACTGGCAGCTGCCTCGATTGCACAGGTCCATACCGCTGCCCTGCATGATGGCCGTGAAGTCATCGTCAAGGTTACCCGCCCCAATATCCGCCAGCAGATTTTACAGGATTTTGAGATTTTGCAATGGCTCGGCGATGCACTGGAAAAGCGTCTCGAAGCAGCACGTGCCTTGCATCTGTCCGAAATTATTCAGGACTATCGCCAGATTATTTTAAATGAGCTGGATCTGACGCTGGAAGCTGACAACACCCGCCGCATGCGGCATTATTTTACTGGCTCCAGCATGATGTACGTGCCTGAAGTCTATATGGATAGTAAAGATGTGCTGGTGGCGGAGCGCATTACCGGGGTACCGATTTCAGATATTGCGACCTTTGACCGGTTGGGCATGGACCGTGCTGATCTGGCACGTAAAGGCCTGACCATCTTCTTTACTCAAGTCTTTCGCGATAACTTTTTCCATGCCGACATGCATCCGGGCAATGTCTTTGTCGAAACCATCAATCCGAGCAATCCGCGCTTTATCGCCCTGGACTGTGCGATTATGGGCGAGCTGTCCAAGCATGACCAGATGACCGTGGCGCGCATGCTGCTAGCCGTCATGAATAGTGACTTTATGCAGCTGATCCAGATTGTACATCAGGCAGACTGGATTCCACCGGGTACTGATCAGGATGCGCTAGCCCGTGAAATGCGCCGTACTGTGGGTCCAATGGTGTCCAAGCCAATGCATGAGCTGGACTTTGCCGGTATTCTGATTGAAGTCATGGATATTGCACGCCGTTTCCATCTGGAAATTCCGCCACAGCTGATGCTGCTGTTAAAAACGCTGGTACATGTGGAAGGTCTGGGTACCGATCTGTATCCGGAACTGGATATCTGGAGTCTGGCCAAACCGATCCTGACAGACTGGATCAAGGCCCAGATGAATCCGCAGAAAAATCTGAAAGAACTCGGTCAAAAAATTCCGGATCTGCTGTTAGGCGCACAGGATTTACCGACCCTGATGATCGACAGCCTGAATGGTCTGAAAAACCAGTCGGCCTGGCATGCCAAACAGCTCAATGAATTGCAAAGTATGCGCCTGCAAATGGAACTTCAGCAAAAACGTAGCTGGATGTTTGGCAGTATCATGGCCATTCTGCTGTCGATTGCGATTATTTCACCATGGTTTGTGTCGGTGCTTCTGATTGTGCTAGCGAGTGTTCTGGCAGTCTGGCGAATTTCGAAATAATTTTTTAAATAGCCTGATTCGTCAGGCTTTTTTATGCTTAAATTATTGAAAAAATAAAACAAGAATATCCAAATGAAATATAGTTTTTTATGGGCATTGTATCGCCAGAATAGACAAAAAACCTTTCTCACTGCACTACTTTACAGCTTCCCGACATGGAGAGAGATTTTTTCTATCTCAACCAAACAGCCCATTGGCTTGCATGGTCCCCTGCTGCCAATACCACATTCTACCGCCTGATTCATAGTGACTATTTCTGGCTCATTGTCAGCTTTAACCTGCTTCCGTTGTTATTTCTATTCTGTCTACGACAAACACAGCTAATACTAGCTTTAAAAATATGGATAGGTATTGCAGGCTGTTTATTTCTAATTCAGGCTTTTTACTGGCCAAGCTATCCTATAACCACGCTTTTGATTATGTCATTTAACCTGCGTTTTTTACATTGACGCAATCAAGAACTCATGCAGACTGAGATTAGCCCGATACCATGACTGCAAAGTCACCTTAGGGTATATCTTGCCATTGGGTCCTAGCAGTAGAGACTTAAAATAAGCCCTCACTGGTCGAACATGGGTTGAACCTCTATGCAGATTTTACAAAAACATGCGCCTGCCCTGAAAATCCGCGCTGGGCATCAGGCACGTGAGCTGATTCTGAAAGAAGGTTTGCAACCCGAACAGGTCGATATTGTGCCAGGTGCTGCAGGTGGACCGAAAGGTCTCGGCATTCAGGGGCTGGATCAGGCGATTTTTGGTGAGTTTTTTTCACGGGCACCACAGCGTAGAACCTTGGTCGGTTCATCTATTGGCAGCTGGCGTTTTGCCAGTGTAGCTGCCTGGGGAGCCAAAGCAGGCACTGAGCGTCTTGCAGAACTCTATACCCATCTCTATTTTCACAAGAAAATGACCCGTCAGGAGATCAGTGACATTTGTCGAGGCATGCTGCTAGAGCTGGTCCAAGGCAAAGAAGCCGATCTGGTCAATCATCCGGACTATCATCTGACTGTCTTGTCGATTAAAGCCCAGCATATTTTCCAGAGTGACAAAGCCTTGCCCCTGCTGGCTTCTGTGGCTGGAATTGTTGGCACAACGGCGGTCGCACGCAGGCATAGCCGTCATTTTATGCAACGTGTGATTAGCCAGCCAAATCTTGGAGAACAGTTTAAAATTGCCGATGATGGATTTACCACCCACTATCATACGCTGACTGAACAGAGTGTGTTGCCCTGGCTGATGGCATCTGCCTCCATTCCGGGGGTGATGGCAGCGGTGAATAATATTCCAGATGCACCGCAAGGCTATTATCGCGATGGTGGCCTGATTGATTATCACATTGACCTGCCTTTCCAAAGCAAGGGGATTGTGCTGTATCCACATTTTACCGACAGTATTACGCCGGGCTGGTTCGATAAACTGTTTAAACGTACTGCACATCCGGAAAATCAGGCTCGTACCTTGCTGATTTCACCCTCTCAGGAATATCTGCAAAGTTTACCGCTCGGCCGTCTGCCAGATCGTAAAGATTTCAGCTTAAAAGGTTTGGACCAAGCTCAGCGGATTCAGCTGTGGAAACAATGTATTGTTGAAAGTCAGCGACTTGGAGATGAATTTCTAGAACTGGTGGAAAAGCAGAATTTTGCCGCTGTGATCCAAAACTTGTAATGGTCACGGTCTGCCCAAATTATTTGTATAATTACTTTAATTTTTTGAACTGTTGAGATTTATGCAGAAGTTTTTAGTGGTCCTGCAATATGCCTGTTTGGCTTTTGGTCTTTATCTGATTTATAGCGTTAGCATGTCGTTATACACCCAGCAGTTTGAGCTGATGGAACTGGTGGCTGATATTGGTACGATTCTGATCTGTATTGATCTGGGCGTATTTTTATTTACCAGTCGCGGTAAACAAAGCATTAGCATGGAAGAGTATGCCAAACAGCTGGAACAGCCGCCATCCAAGCTGGTCTATGTGACCCGAAAGCTGGGCCATCTCGGTATTTTATTGATTATTACCAGCTGGATTGTACCGATGGTTAATTCATAACAATGTTCCAATAAAAAAACCTCCCGATGGGGAGGTTTTTTGTCAAACTTAAAGGTTACTTCGAACCTTTAATTCCGGCTTGTAATAACAGCGCACCCAAACCACCGATCTTTTGCTCTTGTGGTTTAGCCGCTTGCGGTTTCTTGCCCTGAGGACGCTCAGCTTGCGGACGTGCATGCTGTGGACGTTTGCCTTGTGGCTTACGCTCACCGCGCTGCTCATTGTCACGGCGTGGCTGGCGTGGTGCTTTTGGCGCTTCAGAACCTTCAGGACGCATCGACAGATTCACACGGTTACGTTCAGCATCTACATTTAACACACGGACCTGAACAATCTGACCGGGCTTCACCACCTTGTGCGGATCTGCAACAAATTTATTGGCAAGTTCAGAAATGTGTACCAAACCATCCTGATGTACGCCAACATCAACGAAAGCACCAAAGTTGGTCACATTCGTCACCACACCTTCAAGCTGCATGCCTTCCGTCAATTGCGCCACTTCAGTAATATCATCACGGAATTTAGCAGTGCGGAACTCTGGACGCGGGTCACGACCCGGTTTTTCCAGCTCAGCCAGCACATCCTGAATAGTCGGCAGACCAAACTGCTCATCGACAAATTCTTCTGCATTAATTTGACGAATGATTTCAGTATTACCAATGATGTCTTTGACAGTTGTTGCTTTTGCTTCCACCATCTTGCTGACCAGCGCATAAGATTCAGGGTGAACCGCAGAAGCATCTAATGGTTCTGAACCCTGCTGAATACGCAAGAAACCAGCCGCCTGTTCAAACGTGCGCTCGCCCAGACGTGGCACTTGTTTTAGAGACTGACGGTTATCAAAACGGCCATTTTCCTTACGGAATTCTACAATTTGCTGGGCAATGGATTTGTTCAGCCCTGCGATATAGCCCAGAATGGCCGCAGATGCCGTGTTGACATCTACGCCCACCGAGTTCACACAGTCCTCAACTACGGCTTCCAGCGTTTTGGCCAAGCCGGTCTGGTTGACGTCATGTTGATACTGTCCCACACCAATTGATTTAGGATCGATTTTTACCAGTTCGGCTAAAGGATCTTGCAAACGGCGTGCAATCGACACTGCGCCACGAATGGTCACGTCCAGATCAGGAAGTTCTTGAGCTGCCAGCTCAGAAGCTGAATACACCGATGCACCTGCTTCAGAAACTGATACGCGAGTCAGTTTCAAGTCGCTATTCGCTGCCATCATTTCAGCAACCAAGGCTTCGGTTTCACGGCTGGCTGTACCATTGCCAATTGCAATCAGGTCAACATTGAACTCACGGCATAAACGCGCCAGCTCTGTTAATGAACCTTCTTTATCTTCTTTTGGTGCAAATGGATAGATCGTGCTATGTGCCAGTACATCACCAGACTCATTTACAACGGCCAGTTTTACACCCGTACGGATGCCAGGGTCGACACCTAATGTGGTACGTGCACCTGCCGGAGCGGAAAGCAGCAGATGACGCAGGTTTTCAGCAAACACCTGCATGGCTTCAGCTTCAGCTGCCAGACGTTTTTCAGTCAGCAATGAGTGCTCAATAGTGGGGCGAACTTTACCGAGCCAGAACAGTTTGGCTGTTTGTTTCAGGAAGTCCTGACGGGCTGGTGGCTGAATCTGGTCCAGATTGTACTCGGTTTCAATACGTGCCAAAGGCGCATCATCTTCACCGTCGACCTTAAGACCCAGGACATTCTCTTGGCGGCCACGCAACATCGCCAGTAAACGATGGGAAGGCACTTTATTCAGGCTTTCAGAGAAATCGAAGTAGTCACGGAATTTTTTACCGACTTCTTTTTTCTCATCCGAGGCGACCAGACTTTTCAATACGGCAGTTTGCGCAAACATGGCTTTCAATTCAGCCGTCAGCGCAACATTTTGTGCCCAGTCATCAATCAGAATATGCTGGATTGCATCCAGCTGACTTTCCGTATCCGGATAATCTGCATGGCTAAAACCGGCCAGTGCTTCCGCAGGATCAAGCTCCTCTGTAAAGATGCGCTCTGCAACAGGACCTAAACCGGCTTCTTTGGCCTTAAACGACTTACTGGTGCGTTTTGGACGGTATGGCGCGTAAATTTCTTCCAAGGCATTTTTGGTTTCAGCCGCATTTACCCGTGCCAGCAAATCATCAGATAATTTCTCTTGTTCTTTGAGTGATTCAATGACCTTTTCACGGCGTTCATACAAATCACGCAAATACGCTAAACGTGTATCGAGCTGGCGTAATTGTGTATCGTCCAGGCCCTGCGTTACTTCTTTACGGTAACGTGCAATAAAAGGAACACTGGCACCCTCATCAATGAGTTTGATGGCAGCTTCGACTTGATTTGGACGCACGGCAAGCTCTTTTGCCAACTGCTGAACTAAGTCAGTCATCGTGTTTGATCCCACAAGGATAAGTACTAAATGGCATGATTATAAAGACCAAGACTATAAAATCCACAACTGTTTTCATTAATTTATGCAATAGCCATCTCAAGCAGTGCTGCATTTTCTGCTTTTCCTGATAAAGTTTGCATGAACTTTGTTTTTTATCTGGAGTCCAAGCGCATTTTTTTTCAATTTAGATGTATATATTTGGTATCTATGTCTTGATTTTAACTGCAATATTTGGTGCTTTAGAGCATAGTCAATGAATAGTCATGAATCGTATACTCAACGTCTGTTTTCAGTTTTGTTTACGACGACAATAAAGAATAAGGAGCATCTCATGAATTTAGTGGTACCTGCTGAAAAAACCGATGCCGTACAAAGCGAAACCGACCGAGTCGAACGCATCCTGGTTGTCGATGATGACGTGCGTCTGCGTACCCTGCTACAACGCTTTTTGGAAGATAAAGGCTTTGTAGTCAAAACCGCACATGATGCAACCCAAATGGATCGGCTTTTACAGCGGGAATTATTTTCTCTGATTGTGCTCGACTTTATGCTGCCGGTGGAAGATGGCCTGAGTATCTGTCGTCGTTTACGCCAGTCCAATATCGATACGCCAATTATTATGCTGACCGCACGTGGCAGTGATTCAGATCGTATTGCGGGTCTGGAAGCCGGCGCCGATGACTATCTGCCAAAGCCGTTTAACCCAAATGAACTACTGGCACGTATTCGTGCGGTTTTACGCCGTCAGGTGCGTGAGGTTCCTGGCGCACCAAGCCAGCAGATGGAAGTGGTGAGCTTCGGTCCATGGTCTCTGGATCTGTCTACTCGTACCCTGACTCGTGAAGGTCAAGTGGTCACTTTAACCACGGGTGAGTTTGCCGTACTCAAAGCCTTGGTACAACATCCGCGTGAGCCTTTGACCCGTGACAAGCTGATGAATCTGGCACGTGGCCGTGAATGGGGCGCGATGGAACGCTCGATTGATGTTCAGGTGTCCCGTTTGCGTCGTCTGGTGGAAGAGAATCCAGCCCGTGCGCGTTATATTCAAACGGTGTGGGGGGTAGGTTATGTCTTTGTTCCAGATGGTGCGGAGTAATTTTTTCGTATCAGAAAAAATAGGATGAGTTGTCCGTAGCTATATTTCTGATTTTGAATTGCGTGACAAACTCATTCGCAACTGTTTAAAGCAGGAAGTATTTATCTCTAATGTTTCTACGACACAGTGAGGATTTGCTGCAATTTGACGGGTTTTGCGATGAGCAGTACTGCTCCGCAAGATGGTTGTGCCTACTTTTGCCAAAACAACAGTAGGTTGAACCGAAGCTTTCAACCTTTATCTCAATTCCAGGCAGTTTAACTCCGCTAGGATAAGGACTTTTAATTGACTCATCATAATTTGCTGAAGTCATAGCACAGGATTGCTCAGTGAAACTCGACCCCATCGACCCGCAAGAATTTACCGACTTTGTCCGTTACTCGGAAAAAAAACGCACCCGCTGGGAACGCTTTTTAGACAAAATCAAACCCCGTTCCGCCGCCCTGCGCACCACGGTGCTGGTGGTTTTTGTGGTGCTGTTCAGCCTGTTTATGTCGATCTGGTTTTTCTGGCGTACCCTGTATCTGCCTGAAATCCAGCAGCATGCACGCTATTTGGCAGTTGAACTGGAAATCCTGAACAACCCGAATCTACGCCTGTATCATAATGATCAGCAAGTGGATATTGATGCCTATCTAAAAAATCGTCTTGGTATCGAGTACATCACTGATCCGGCGGAATATCCCAATATTAGGGAAAAAGTCATTGCGGAGTTTTTTACCAACCAGATTGAAACAAAGCTGGCCAAAGAGTTAAGAATCGAGCAGGCCACCGTCTATTTCCAGTTTAAGCCAAGTCCGCAGATCTGGATCCAAACACCTGAAATGGATGGCAATTGGGTACGTGAGCCTTTAAAAACCTATGCCAACTATAGTCCTGAGCTGATATGGGGCTGGCTGCTGGGAACACCGCTCATTGCCGGGATTATTATTCTGATCCTGGTACGCCAGTTAAACCGCCCGCTACGCCGCTTGCAAGAAGCAGCCAACAGCTATAGCAATAGTGGATCGGCGCCCTATCTGGATACCAATCACGGACCACTCGAAATCCGCCAGGTGAACCATGCCTTTAACCAGATGATTTATACGCTGGATCAGACCGAACGTGATCGCCGGATTATGCTGGCCGGCATCTCGCATGACTTGCGTACCCCGCTTACCCGCATTCGCCTAAGTGCAGAAATGATGCCCGATGAGGACTTTTTAAAAGAAGGCCTGATTTACGATGTCGAAGACATGGATGCAATTCTGAACCAGTTTATTTCCTATATGCGCGACGGCTCAGATGAAGATTTACAAGATACCAATGTCAACGCCCTGCTGCAGGAGCTGGTCACCCAGTTTAAGCCCTTAGACATCCATTTTAGTCCTCAAGACATTCCACTGATTCAGGTGCGTAGCATGTCCCTGAAACGCTTGATTGGTAACCTGATTAACAATTCAAAGCGCTATGGTGCCGAGCCGATCGAACTTTCTGCGTTTTCAAAAGGCGACCGTCTGCTCATTTCTGTGGCAGACCATGGCGAAGGAATTCCTGAAGATCAGATCGAAGCCCTCATGCAGCCTTTTGTCCGGGGTAATTCTGCCCGCACTGTACAAGGAAGCGGCTTGGGCCTGGCCATTGTAAAGCGTATTGTCGATATTCATGCCGGTGAGCTGCATATCCATAATCGCCCCGAAGGAGGTCTGGAAGCCGTTATTTCCCTTCCTTTGCACAAACCTGATTCAGACGCTTCTGCCCCTGCGAGTACGCTCGATAAAATCCGACAAACGCTCACTGAGCATTTTTAAGATTAGAACAAAAAATGATCAGTTGATTTTTTAGCTTTTCTATACAATTGATTTTATATGTATTTAATTCAACAACTTAAAAAACATCAAATATTCTTATACCTACATTTCGTTAAAAAATTAGACCTTAGCCTAACACCTATGCAAAATGTTTTTTTTGATCGGTACAATCCGTATCATAGTTTAAGAATTAATGAGAGTTGAAATGTCTTTAGATCGTATCCGTTTAGCCTCCCTCCACAACAAAGTCATCAGCCCAGAACAAGCCGCTGCATTCATCGAAGATGGCATGACTGTGGGTATGAGTGGCTTTACTCGCGCCGGCGAAGCTAAGGCAGTTCCTTTGGCTTTGGTACAACGTGCAAAAACCAATCCATTAAAAATCACCCTGATTACTGGTGCCTCGCTCGGTAACGATCTTGACAAACAACTGACTGAAGCAGGCGTATTGGCACGCCGTTTACCTTTCCAGGTAGACAATACCTTACGTAAAGCCATTAACAATGGCGAAGTCATGTTCATTGACCAGCACTTGTCTGAAACTGTTGAACAAATGCGTAACCTGCAATTGAAAAAGCCGGATGTTGCGGTCATTGAAGCTGTTGCGATTACTGAAGATGGCGGCATCATTCCAACAACATCTGTTGGTAACTCTGCAAGCTTTGCAATTTTTGCAGAAAAAGTGATTGTAGAAATCAACACCAACCTCAGCCCGGCATTTGAAGGCTTGCACGATATCTACATTCCGACATATCGTCCAACACGTCAGGCAATTCCATTGACTCAAGTGGAAGAGCGTATCGGTACGCATGCGATTAATATTGACCCATCAAAAATTGTGGGCATCGTATTTAACAACGAATTGCATGACTCTCCATCAACTGTGACTGCACCAGATGATGAGACTCAAGGTATTGCAAACCACTTGATCGCTTTCTTTGAAAAAGAAGTAGCTGAAGGTCGTTTACCTAAAAACCTTGGTCCATTACAAGCAGGTATCGGTTCAATTGCAAACGCAGTATTGACGGGTCTGAAAGATTCTAACTTTGAAGATCTGGTGATGTATTCAGAAGTACTGCAAGACTGTACTTTCGAATTGATCGATGCAGGTAAGATGAAATTCGCTTCAGGTTCTTCAATTACACTTTCTGCAAAATACGGCGAGAAAGTATTTAACAACCTGGAACACTACAAAGACAAACTGGTTCTTCGTCCACAAGAAATCTCTAACCACCCTGAACTGGTTCGCCGTTTAGGTATTATCGGCATCAACACTGCGCTTGAGTTTGATATCTACGGTAACGTCAACTCGACTCACGTCTGCGGTACCAAAATGATGAACGGTATTGGCGGTTCAGGTGACTTTGCACGTAATGCGCACTTGGCGATCTTTGTGACTAAATCAGTAGCAAAAGGTGGCGACATCTCTTCTGTGGTTCCATTTGCCTCTCACATTGACCATGCTGAGCATGACGTAGACATTCTGGTCACAGAACAGGGACTTGCTGACCTGCGTGGCCTTGCTCCACGTGAGCGTGCGCGTGCGATCATCGACAACTGTGCACATCCAATGTACCGTGATGCACTGAACGACTACTTCGACCGTGCCTGTGCAAAAGGCGGCCATACCCCTCATCTGCTTCGCGAAGCATTGGCGTGGCATTCTAACTTTGAAGAACATGGTCATATGCTGACTGCAGAAGTTGCAGTTAAAACAGCATAAGCTAAAGAAGCGAACCATTTAAAAACGCCCTGCGGGGCGTTTTTTTATTCCCCCCAGGTTTAAACCCTGTCGTGCTGGTGCTGTTATTTGAGCTACAGATGCGGGCACTTTTGCTAGAGGGCTTTAAATTCCGATTCTTCACCCTCATACTGAACTCAAGAGTCAAATCAGAGACATGCTATGCGCGTAGATATTTGGTCAGATGTAGTCTGTCCGTTTTGTTATATTGGTAAAAAACGTCTGGAAGCCGCTGCCGAAGAAGCCGGGATTGAACTTGAGCTACATTGGCACAGCTTTCAGCTCGACCCGGAAGCACCGCCTCGTCAGGAAATTTCCAACTCGGAGCGTCTGGCCCAAAAATATGGCCGTTCAGTTGCCGAAGTTGAAGACATGCAGCGCAATATCGCCGAGATGGCAAAGGCGGAAGGAATTGAATTTAACTGGGAAGGTGCCAATTCTGGCAATACCCTGAATGCACATCGTATTATTCATCTGGCCCAAAGCAAAGGTTTGGGCAATGAAGCCCAGGAAGCCTTCTTCTATAGCTATATGACACAAGGTCTGGCGATTGGCGAGCGTGAAACCCTGGAAGATGTCGCTGCCCGGATTGGCCTGAACCCAGTTGAAGTCGATGACCTACTGGACTCAGATGAATATGCGGACTTCGTACAGTATGATCAGGAAATCGCGCGTGACCAGCTCAAAGTGACTGGTGTCCCGTTCTTTGTCTTTGATCAGCGTATTGCCCTGGCAGGTGCACAGCCCAAAGAAGTCTTCTTGCAGGTTTTGGCCAAAGCCTTGGAAACACCACACACTGGTTCGGCTGAGCAGTGCTCTGCTGACGCTTGTGACCTACCCAACCAGCCTGAATAAATAGGCCCCACTAAAAAATCCCCATTCAAGCTGGGGATTTTTTATAATAATTATTTATTGGTACCGCGCTTTATTCACATTTAATCAACCAGAAAACTAATCTTGAGATTGACGCGGTATTCGGTAATTTTATTGTCTTTAATTACAACTTTCTGCTCATTAATCCAAGCTCCCTGAACATTCTTGACGGTTTCCGTGACCTTTGCAATGCCAGTTTGGATGGCATCCTCAAAACTCTTATTACTACTGGAGTTGACTTCGACGACCTTTGCAATTGCCATGATAAAACTCACTGTAAACATGAATGAATGGTTATCTTAGACTGTTTTTCAGGCTGCACGTTGTTTATTAAACAAGCTATAGCAAACGCTTACAGGGTTCAAACAATACAATAAAATCGGGTTTGCTTCTACTTGGAGCTTCTCTAAGAGCCTCTCTATTACCTTGCACTTTTATCTCTCTTTACAAGTATAAAAAGCCTATAAAATCAGACTTGAAGCATAGAGCAAACACTCTAATACATTGTTTTAAAAGTATTATTTTTCAAAAAATTTTACATTTTGCCGAATTGATCATTTTTTAATAATTGCCATTTGATATGATTTCTACGTTATTTCACTCTCCCATTCATTCTGTTCACGCTGTTGGACATGCTTATCTTAAAGGTCAACTTATGAACATGCTTAAATTTGCTTTGGCTACTGCAATCATGGCTGTTTCTATTCAAGCCTCAGCTCAAATTGCACAAATGGTTTATCTGCCAGACTTTCCTGTGAAAAAAGCTGAGACTGAAACCGTGCAGACAGAGCCTACACCTGTAGAAGATGAAAAAGCGGCTTAATGCTCAGGTATTTTTCATGTGTACAGGCTGAATTTTCAGCCTGTTTTTTATATTCAAACCGGGCAAATGATGCACAAATAAAAGAAGAATTTTCTCAAAATATCAACCTCTCCCCACTTTTTATATTTTCTATTGATTTTTATCACTTTTATTAACTTATATTCATTTAAAATTGCAGGAAAAGTACTCAACATCAGTTCTGAGTTATTGTATGATCTAATGAATCTACAACTCTTATAAATTTACTTTATTATTTAAATTTTGCCATGCATACACTTCAAGCTTTGGTTCAAGGAAAAGTCACACCTCAAATGATTTCTATTGATCATTTAATTGAAATGGCTAAACGTTATAACGATCCTCATTCCGCCGAATACAAACTGATAGAACTGGCCACCAATATATTGCTAGCACAGGCTTTGGACCAAGCGCTGAAACATGTCTAGAGAAATAAAATGAATGCTTTAGTAAAGGCAAAACTGATTAAAGAATTACATGAATTAGAGCAGGCGCTGGATCATGACTCCCTCAGCCTATATGAAACCGCCTGCGCCAAGAAAAGAATTCATGACATTTTTAATTTGTGTGATGAGCCCATTTTTAAAAGCCAGATTTTTGCCTTCAAAAGCCGTACCCAACCCGAACTGGCCGCCTATCAGTTTGTGGCCACCACCTCTTATCAACTCAGTTTTCGTGGCTATTTCCACAATGACACTGAGCTCATACGCAGTTTGAAAGCTTTTTCTGTAGCAGGCTGGGCATTTTTACATCATCCTCAGCAGGGCTGGCAGCTCTGGTTTATGTCATCGGCCGAGATGGAGCCGCAGCACAGTCCTTGGAATGATCTGGAAAGCTGCTATCACTGGCTATTGCAGCACCCCCGCTTTGATTTAAAACCAGATCAACAGCGAATGCCTTCGAGCCTACTCATTCCTTTCGCCGAACAGCCTGCTATCCAGGAAATTTCCCCTTATCATTTGAGCGATTCCCCATCACCTGTACATGCTCCAACCAGAGGGATACAGACTATTCCCCTGCTCTCACAAGTTGTACAGGAAAGCTCCGAAACTCAGGCATCTCTCCTAAGCATGCAGCAGACCTCTTTGCCACACCCGGATACAGCTGTGTCGTATGAAGAGGTTAACTTTCCACTCAACCTGCAACTTGCTGATATGCAGGCGCAGGTACGGCCTCTGGAAATCTCTGATCTGGCGCGCTTATGTAAACTAGAGCTGGATCCTATTGTCGCACCGTGGCATGTCGATCTGGCTTTATATTATGCAGCCGAAGATCAGTGGCAAAACCAGCCAGTGTATTTAATTGAGCAGCTAGATGAACATGGGCAATGGTTGAAATACCTGATGCTTCTGGGTACTTCCAGCCTGCAACAGGCACAGCAGTGTATAGAACACTGGGAAAGTTTATATAAGCGATACTGTATTGCGATTAAATCCATTCAATGGACAGATATTGCGCAGATTTTTACCCAGTTTGATCTCTTATATAACCTCTACCATGATCAGGCTGAAACCTGCTGGACCCACACTGCCTATCTACCTTTTATCCCCGCTTCCTCAATCCATACCTCTAAGTTTATCCAGTTTGAGGAAACCCCGGCAGATTTTTCTACTCCACTTTTATTGTTGCAGGAACATCAAAAAATCCGGGTCATTCATGGTGAGCAGCGCCTGTCCCTGAACCCGCAAGAAAAGACTTATCCATATTTACTCCTGAAACGCAGCAAGCATCTCAACTGGCAGAAGATCCACCAGATTATTTTGAGTCTGCCCCAACCTCTCTCTGTATACACCCTGTATACTGAAATTCTTACTCAAATCACTGAATAATTGATGTTATTTTGTAGTTTCACCTTGCTTTTTTTCCTTATTTTTTAGAAAACTACTATTGAAGCAAGAATATATAAGAGCAAAAAATCTCTCATGCAAATTAATAAAATTACGCGAATCTTATTTGTCTCATTTAGCTTGGGCATGGCCAGCTTTGCGCTCCAGGCAAATTCAACTACGCTTAGCGATTCAAACCCTCTCCCTGACCCGGAAAAATCGGTACCCTCGGGCTTACTGAACCAGATCCCACGCCTGATTGATGCCACACCGACTCTTCTTCCTGAACAGTCAAGTGACGCAATTGTGCTCGCGACAGAGCAGACAGAAAACAACTCCTGGGCCGACCAGAAACAAAAAACGGTACGAGAATGGGCTGATCGTACCGCGCTCAAAATTGATAACTGGTTTGGTCAGCCCCATCCCGATCAGCCTGCCAAAGCCAGCTTGAGAGTTATTCTGGACAATAGCTGGAATAAATATGAAGATTATGAAATCAAGCCGCGTATCCGTGGAAAAATCAAGTTGCCCACCATGGAGCGCAAACTGAGTCTGGTATTTGGTGATGATAGTCTGGACAATGAGCTGGACAGCAATGTGGCCATTACCAACGAAAATTCGAGTAATCCCGATAATCACGGCCTGGATACTAAACGTAGCCGGGAAGAAAATACCTCCTTCGCTTTACGCTGGTCCGAATTTTCCGAGCGTCTGCCTTTTGAAACCGATCTGGATCTGGGTCTGCGCTCAGGCGATGACTTATATGCGCGTGCCAAAATCAGTAAACAGTGGACCATGGACAACGATTATTTTTTCTATGCTGAACAGATTTACCGTTATGGAATTCAAAGTGAAAACTACTTAAGAACCAACCTTGAACTGACACATGCCCGTCCAAATCAGGCCTTTTTGTCTAATCAATTCAGCCTGACTTATGCAGATGAGCAAGATGATGATTTAAAATGGGATAACTATCTGTTTAGGCAGCATCAGTTCTTCAAGGACAATCGTTTTAGTTATGGAATCTATAGTGGAGGTTATTTAAATGACAATGACCTGCGTCTGAATCGCTGGGGACCTTATCTGTCCTGGAGACAACCTTTTTTACGTGAATGGTTCTTTGTCCAAACTGATGTCAACTACTTGAATGATCATCGCGAGAACCGCAGCCATTATCCCGGTGCCTCAGTCCGTCTGGAAGCTTTATTTTAAAATATCCAGCACCTTATCTATTGATGACCCGACAGAACCGAATTTTTAAGGTTACCTCGGCCCTTTAAGACCATGGATTGTAGCCTGATCATGAGGACAAACTGCTCGTAAAATAAGGCGGTACCCTATTTGTTTTAGCGGTATATTTTTTCCTTCCAGCGCTACCCGAGTTCAAATCCCCCTTACATTGAGCTCATCAAACTGGGATATTTTTTTAGCCGCTCCTGTTGCTCGATCATGCCAGCACTTAAGCTGGCATCGAAACAGAAAATCCCTCCGAAGAGGGATTTTAACCTGATGAACTGGTCGACTTAAGCCAGCAACAGGCTGTTAATACGCTTGACGTATTCAGCCGGATCTTCAGGCAGACCACCTTCAGCAATCACGGCCTGATCAAAGATCACATTGGCCAGATCATCAAACTGCTTGGAAGCTTCCAGTTTTTTCACCAATGGATGTTCCGGGTTAATTTCTAGAATTGGCTTGATATCAGGAACCGGCTGGCCTGCATCTTTTAGCATGCGGATCAGCTGCGGTGAAAGTTCGCCTTCTCCTGTGACCAGACAGGCTGGAGAGTCAACCAGACGGGTCGTCACCCGCACTTCTTTGGTCTTGTCTTTGAGTGAATCTGTCAGCTTGTCAACCACAGGCTTAAACTGGGCTGCTGCTTCTTCCAGTGCTTTTTTCTCTTCGGCATCCTGAAGATCACCTAGATCAACTGCGCCTTTAGACACATTTTGCAGCGGTGTACCCTCAAACTCATGCACGAAGTTCATCGCCCATTCATCTACACGTTCGGTCATGAGCAAGACTTCAATGCCTTTTTTCTTGAACACTTCCAGTTGCGGAGAGTTTTTCGCGGCATTCAGGCTGTCAGCAGTCACATAATAAATCGCTTTCTGGCCTTCCTTCATAGCGGCTTTATAGTCTGCCAATGAGGTACTTACTTCATCATTGTTCGATGTGGCATAACGCAGCAGTTTTAAAATACGTTCGCGGTTCCCCATATCTTCGCCTAAGCCCTCTTTCAGCACGGCGCCAAATTCCTGATAGAAGGTCTTGAATTTTTCCTGATCTTTTTCATCTTCAGACTTCGCCAAAGCATCGAGTGTGGTCAGGATACGACGGGTATTGCCTTCACGAATGGTTTTGACATCGCGGCTTTCCTGCAGCAATTCACGGCTGACGTTCAATGGCAGATCGGCACTGTCCACCACCCCGTGTACAAAGCGTAAGTAGTTTGGAATCAGGTTATCTGCTTCATCCATAATGAAGACACGTTTTACATACAGCTTGATCCCGGCTTTGGCCTCGCGGGTGAAAATATCATGGGGTGCCTTGCTTGGAATATACAACAGTTGAGTATATTCAGTGCTGCCTTCTACACGGTTATGCGCCCAGGCCAGAGGTGCAGAGAAATCATGAGTCAGGTTTTTATAGAACTCGGTATATTGTTCTTCGGTAATTTCAGATTTGTTACGGGTCCATAAAGCACTGGCCGAGTTAATCGCTTCCCATTCATCAGTTTTCACATATTGACCGCCTTGAGCAGTCTCACCTTCAGCAGCCTCTTCTTCCTGCCAGACTTCTTTTTGCATCTGGATTGGCAGGCTGATGTGATCTGAATATTTATTGATAATCTGCTTCACTTTATAGCTTTGCAGATACTCAAGCGCATCTTCCCGCAAATGCAGGATGATATCGGTACCACGGCTTTCTTTGGTGATCTGCTCAACCTCAAATTCACCCGTCCCCCCACTGATCCAGCGTACGCCTTCAGATGTGTCTGCACCCGCACGGCGTGATTCAACCGTGATTTTATCTGCCACAATAAAACCTGAATAGAACCCCACACCAAACTGACCAATCAGCTGGGCATCGGATTTTTGATCACCAGTCAGTTTGGACATAAAGTCTTTGGTGCCTGATTTGGCAATCGTACCCAGATTATCAGTGGCTTCCTGCTGGCTTAAACCGATGCCATTATCCGAAATAGTGATGGTTTTATGGTCTGCATCCAGACTGACACGCACCCGAAGATCAGGATCATTTTCATAATATTCAGGATGATTGATGCCTTCAAAACGTAATTTGTCACAGGCATCAGAAGCATTCGAAATGAGTTCGCGCAGGAAAATTTCAGGATTGGAATACAGGGAATGCGTTACAAGATGTAGTAACTGGGCCACTTCTGCCTGAAAGCTGTGTTTTTGTGCGCTTGATTCGCTCATTGGTCACTCCTTTTATTTTTAAATACAGATCACAACTGTTGCCAATATGAATGGAGGGAGTTGGCCAATTTTCAATAGAAAAACTTAAATTTTTTCTGCCATAACGCTTTTAGCGCAGTCATTTGCATAAATTTAATTGAATTAGACCTTATCTTAATAAGGTCCCAACCTGTAAATCCGCTCAAAATGCAGATCCAGCTCCTGCTGGCGCATCGTATAAACCTGACTTAAACAGGAAACTGATTCCCGACAGCGATTACGGAATTGCAGCCATTTCACCTGGTCTCTCTGAATTACCGAACGGGTTCCCATCGGCACCAGACGGCGCAAAATATTATAAGTTGTACTCATTTTGACATCGGCATCATTGAGCGAAGTATGCTGACAAATGGCTTTTTCAGTAACTGTCTCGGCTTTATTACAATTAAAACTGGCAGCATGGCTCTCCATGACTATCAGACAGCTTACGATCACAAGACCCTTTAATAAAAAATTCATGTCAATTTTTCTCCTTATTATGAAGTCATATTCAATTAATATTTACTTTATGGATTCTAATATATTTAGATATAGCCAATCTGCTCAATCTTAATTCGTTATAAATCGTTGTTATTTTGAAAAAAAAGCCTCATCAACGATGAGGCTTTTGGAAAAACATATCCGAATTATGAAAGCTTAGAATTTGTAGCTATAACCTAGTGTATAGATTACTGGATCAATATCTAATTTAAAATTTTCGACTGCTGTTTCAACTTTTGGATTAAGGTCTGCATAACGTACATCTGCAAATACACCCCAATTTTTAGCATCTGCTGGTTGGAAGTTAAAACCGATTTGAGCAGCATAGCCAAAGTCCTCTTTAACTTTAACTTTAGTATTCGCTAAATCTCCTGAAGCTTCCTCATCCCAGGGAATAAATGCTGTCGCACCTACACCGATATAGGGGGTGAAAGCAGTTGAATTTTTAAAATTATATTTAGCTGTAATCGTTGGTGGTAAATGTTTTAATTTAACACCTGCTGTTGCTGCACCAGTCACATTTACATCATGGCTAATTGGAGTAGCTAAAAGTAACTCTGCCGAGAAGTTATCATTAAAAAAATATTCTACCGATGGTGTAAAAGCAAGCTCACTATCAGCTTCTACCGTCATAGTATCATTCGCGATCTGTTTGTCTTGAGTTGGAGCAATTGCAGAACCACCTACTTTGACCTGCCATTGGCCCGCCATTGCCGATGCAGAAAGACCCATTAATACAATTAGAGCAGTTTGCTTTAACATTTAAAAACACCCCTTTGGAAGATCAATTATAAAAAACAATCATTAATTAATAATAAACACGAGGAGAATTAATATGCAATAGTGATTATAATACAAAAAAATCAATATTATTTAAGCTGCTGTTATTTAAGTTAATTTATTTTAAATAGACTAAATTGGTTGGTTTTATATTTTCAGATTTTCAATAATAAAAAACAGGATTTTATTCAGACTATAATACTCAGGATTTAATTAAAAAAACTTAAAGATATATTTAAAATGCATTTTAAAAATTAAAATAAAATCTGCCCTAAATCAATTAGGGCAGATTTAAACCCTTTTACAGGATCATGGCGGCAATCCAGCCAAAAATGATTAAAGGGATATTAAAATGAATAAAGGTAGGAATCACACTGTCTTTCATATGATCGTGCTGACCATCCATATTCAGGCCTGAGGTTGGTCCTAAAGTCGAGTCTGAGGCTGGAGAACCTGCATCTCCCAGCGCAGCCGCAGTGCCAATAAGAGCAATGGTGGCAGCAGGACTAAAGCCGAACTGGATACACAGTGGCACATAGATGATCGCCAGAATCGGCACAGTCGAAAATGAAGAGCCTATCCCCAAGGTAATCAACAGACCAATCAACAGCATCAAAAAGGCAGCCAGAGCCTGACTGTTACCAATCCAGTTGACCGATGCTTCAACCAGAGCGGGAATCTGGTTCGTCGCGTCAATCACCGCGGCAAAACCTTGTGCAGCAATCATGATAAAGCCGACCAGCGCCATCATGCGCATACCGGTAATAATCACATCATCCGCTTCTTTCCATTTAAAGATACCGGCACAGCTTAAAATCGCCACACCGACCAGACCCGCCAGAATCATTGAATCGGAATATAGCTGTACGGCCAGAGTAGCAACAACAGCCAGGCCTGCCATCCAGATGGTAAATTTTGAAATTTCCGGCTTGACCTGCTGCTCTGCTATTCCCAATTCACCCGAAATACTCTGCTGTTCTTCGACATGAATATCCTGATAATAGCGCGGCTTGCGGTAGCTGATAAACATGGCCACCAGAAGGCCCACAAACATCCCGAAGACCGGGATCGCCATCGCTCTTGGGATCTGATCATAGCTGATCTCAAAACCATAAGGCTTACCAAAGGTATTGATATTCTGACCCAGAATATCATTCAGGAAGATGGCACCAAAACCGACCGGAACCAGCATATAGGTACCGACCAGACCAAAGGTCAGCAGACAGGTAATTAAACGGCGATCCAGACTCAGATGATTAAATACCAGCAATAACGGTGGAATTAGCACCGGAATAAAAGCGATATGTACCGGAATCATATTTTGCGAGAAGATAGCCGAGATCGCGACCGTACAGAAAATCAGGTATTTCACCCGGTTTCGGGCCTTGAGGGAGACCTCACCTTTTAAGGTGCTGATCATCTTATAAGCCAGCAAGTCAGGCAGTCCAGAACGTGCCAGAGCGAGGGCAAATGCACCTAAAATACCGTAGGCCAGGGCAATTTTGGCGCCTCCACCCAGACCATTGTTAAATGCATCTAAAGTTCCCTGAAGACCCAGGCCTGCCAGCAAACCACCCGTAACAGCACCAATGACCAAGGCAAAAACCACAGGCACACGCGCCAGTGAGAGTCCAAACATGACCCCAATAGCAGCAAGAATTGCGAACATAATGAATTGAAAATAAGAGAAAACGGCTATTTTATCAGAAAATCCGGATAAAAATTCCTCTCCTTATCCTTTCATCAGTCACGATTTTTCGCGCCCTATTTTATTGGCCTGAATCGATTTCTGCTGAATAAACTGGTCAAGATAATGAGCAACTTTCTCTGGCTGGCTGAGAATCGCCCAATGATTGGCTGCCAGTTCGACCCGGGAGAAATCTTCTGCCCAAACCTGTATTTCATCGACTAAATCCGGACCCACAAAGTTGTCATACTGCAGCACAATGGCCTGTACAGGACAAATAGCAAAACGCTGTCTAGGTCGGGTTAAACGGGGTAAAAAATTGGCCCGATACAGATTAACGCCATATTTGCCATCTTTGACAATATTCTCATTTAAAGGCAAGTCATGACGATGCTCTAAATGGCTCACGATTTTATTCCAGCGTTGCGGGTTAAAACAGTTCCAGACAGCAGGCGCCAGCCAAGGCAATTGAAAAGCAGCGATATACCAGGACTTGCTGAGCTGCTTTAAAAAATTTGTCCGATTCTGCTTGAATTGCTTCCGCATCCAGAAAGCTGCATGATCCAGACAAGGCCCTGACAAGGTTGTATAAGATAGAATTCGCCCCTTAAATTCAGGGCTGGTGACTGCTTCCCAGGCTTGAATTGAGCCCCAATCGTGTGCTGCCAGATGAAAAGCCTGTCCGGGTAAAACGAAGTCGACGATTTCTTGCAAGTCCTGGGCTAAGCGTGACAAATGATAGTCACGAATTTTTTCAGGTACACTGGACTCCCCTGCACCACGCACATCGTAACTCACAATAAAATAGTTCTCGCTTAAACAGGCAATAATCGGCTCCCATACCGCCTGATGATCCGGATAACCATGAATCAGTACCAGAGCGGGCTGCCCGGCCTGCCCCCAAGTCTTGACACATAGGCGTTGCTGATCACTGGTTTGCACCCAATGGGTTGATATATTCATAACAAATTCCTTTATTTTTATTGACCATTCTATTTACAAATTGATGTAATTTATCAATGCCGGCGTAGGCGGGTTGTTCTAGTATGCTGAGCTATACAATAAAAATGAATATCAATATGAGCCTGTTTCGAAAAATTCAGCGTTTCCCTTTCATTTCCAAATTTATTCTGAATCACTATCCCCCTTATCGGGGTGCCGGCATTGTGATTGATGAAATGAACTTTGCGGATTATCACATCCGGGTAAAAATGCCCTTAACTGGCAAGAACCAGAATATCGTGGGGGTCCATTTCGGCGGTAGCCTGTATTCCATGGTGGATCCCTTTTATATGCTGCTGCTCATGCACCATTTGGGTTCCAAATATATCGTTTGGGATAAAGAAGCCTGGATTCGTTTTCTGGCTCCAGGCCGTGGCACGGTACATGCCGATATCCGGATTTCTGCAGAAGAAGTGAATACGATTATTGAGCTGGCAGCCAACCACCAGCCAGTTTATCGTCATTACCAGCTCAATATTTATGATGAATCTGGTGTACGCATTGCAGAAGTCCAGAAAACAGTTTATATCCGGCGCAAGCAGAGCAAATCCAAACCTCATGCTGAATGATCTGGCCAGGACAAAAGCCCAGATAAAATAAAAGCGCCATAAAGGCGCTTTTAGCTCTGCTCAACCGCTGTTTTAACGACGACGCTCCTGTTCGATCGCAGCACCTGCACCGCCACCAATTGCACCGCCAATGGCAGCACCGGCATTTCCACCAAAGATACTTTTACCCACAGCTGAGCCCACTGCCCCACCGACACCACTATAAGTCGCATTACGGTTTGAGCCACTTTGAGATTTACTTCCTACGGCCGCACCAGCACCACCGCCAATGGCTGCACCAGTACCACCACCTACACTATTACCTACACCACCACCAATAGCACCGCCTAGTGCCGCTGCCCCAATACGTTGTTCAGAGGCACTCATGCTTTCACAACCTGCCAACATCAGGGTAGATAGTGAGGCAATTGCAATCATACTCATATATTTTTTCATGAGATTTGTCCTTTTGGCTATTTCTTACAGCATAGATGATAAGAATGAACTTAAAATCAGTGAAATGTTACTATTACAAGTTCTATTGCTGAAATTTGTAAACAAAAAGCCTTAAAGAGTTTAAGGCTTTTGATACAGCAGTAGGGATGACTTATTCTGCTTCTGTCAGCACAACCACATCCTTGGTAGTAGTACCATTCTCTTGAACCACCGCATGAGTAATACTCTCAGTGCTGTTTGGATCTTTGAATTGATCAAGCTGAAGCGTTTTACGCACAGGCTCTTGTCCTTTCTTTAACTCTACCCCTTGAGCATCAATCGCCTTAGCTTCAGCAAGCACCACCCCCTCTTGAGTAACCTTTGATTTTATTTCAATTTTTGAGGTAGGCACAATTATGCTACCCGGCTGAATCACAGGTACAGACATTTTTTGCTCTGAAAATTGGCCAGCCTGGTCTTCCAATACTACATCTCGCGCCACCAGATCTTTACCACCATTTGAGACTTCAAAAATCGTGGCTTCCGTGGTGCGTACAGGTTGCTGACCTTTGATGGTACGAATAATCTGGGTTTTAACAATGGGCACCACACCTTTGTCTTCTAACACAATCGTATTTGGCATCGGTGCAGCCATCGTTTGGCTGGTCACTACAAATACACTGAGAGCCAGCAATTTTTGTATAAGTTTCATAGATGAATTCCCCTAGGTTTTATTCGTAAATTATTACGTTAGAAAAATGAAAGAATTTGTGTACTTATATTTTCACTATAGGAAAAATGTGAAATTTATTAAAGCTTAAAGCGAGTTTTGTAACAAAAGGATAAAAAAAGCCACCCGGAGGTGGCTTTTTTTATTTATTTAAAGGACCAATTACAGACCATTAAATTCATCATTGAATGCTTGGCTTAGCGCTTGGTCGACATCAGAGAAGTCATTGTGCAGTTCAAATTCTGCAGCTTCCGCTTCCTGACGACGACGCTCGAGGTGATAAGCCAAACCTGTACCCGCCGGGATCAGACGACCTACCACTACGTTTTCTTTCAGACCACGTAAATCATCTTCTTTACCGGTTACAGCCGCTTCAGTTAACACACGAGTTGTTTCCTGGAACGATGCAGCAGAGATGAACGAGTCAGTAGACAGCGACGCTTTGGTAATACCCATCAATTGGCGTTCATACTTCGCAGGGAACTTGTTCTGTGCCAGAACAGCTTGGTTCTCTTGCATTACACGGATGAAATCTACTTGTTCACCTTTGATGAAGCTGGTATCGCCACCATCTGTAATATCTACTTTACGCAGCATTTGACGTACGATCACTTCAATATGCTTGTCGTTGATTTTTACACCTTGCAGACGGTATACATCCTGAACTTCGTTCACGATGTAGTTGGTCAACGCCACTTCACCTTTCAGACGTAAAATGTCATGCGGGTTCTGTGGACCATCAGAAATAGTTTCACCACGGTTCACATGCTCGCCTTCGAACACGTTGATTTGACGCCATTTCGGAATCAGCTCTTCATATACTTCAGAGCCATCATCCGGTGTAATTACCAGACGGTTCTTACCTTTGGTTTCTTTACCGAAGCTGACAATACCAGACACTTCTGCAAGGATCGCATGTTCTTTCGGCTTACGCGCTTCGAACAAGTCCGCAACACGTGGCAGACCACCGGTAATATCACGGGTACGTGAAGATTCCTGTGGTACACGACCGATAACATCACCGACACCAATTGTTTCGCCATCACGCACAGAAAGAATCGTGTTCTGTGGCAGGAAGTAGAACTGCTCGGCACCATCAACAGTATCTAATACCACTGCTGGACGTAAGTCTTTACCAGATACTGGACGTGCAGTCACTGGCAGGATTTCAACAGTGGTCATACCCGTTGCATCATCGGTTTTCGATGTTGCAGTTACACCGTCAGCGATTTGGCTGAAGCGAATCTTACCAGCAACTTCTGTCACCAGTGGATGTGTATGCGGATCCCAAGTGGCTACGATACCGCCTGCTTCCACAGTCTCGCCATCTTTCAGCAAGATAGACGCACCGTATGGCAGTTTATAGCGCTCGCGCTCACGGCCTAAATCATCCGCAATACCGATTTCACCTGAACGTGAAGTCGATACCTGATGACCTTTGGCATGCTGTACAGTTTTCACGTTGTGGAAACGTACAGTACCTTTGTTACGAACCTGTACGCTGTTCGCAGCAGAAGTTCGGCTTGCCGCACCACCGACGTGGAAGGTACGCATCGTTAACTGTGTACCCGGCTCACCAATCGATTGAGCAGCCATAACACCTACAGATTCACCCGGGTTCACCAGATGACCGCGCGCAAGGTCACGACCATAACACTTCGCACATACACCGAAAGTCGATTCACAAGATACAACTGAACGTACTTTCACTTCGTCGACACCTTGCTCTTCCAGGAAGTTTGCAAGCTTTTCGTCGATCAATGTGTTACGCGGCAGAATCACGTCATCTGAACCGGCTTTCTTCACATCTTCTGCAACCACACGACCCAGAACTCGAGTCCCCAAGTTCTCGATCACGTCACCACCCTGAATGAATGGAGTCATTACCAGACCAGACAAGGTGCCACAATCCGGTTCCGTAATGACCAAGTCTTGTGCAACGTCAACCAGACGACGTGTCAGATAACCCGAGTTCGCAGTTTTCAATGCAGTATCGGCCAAACCTTTACGCGCACCGTGCGTCGAGATGAAGTACTGCAGTACGGTCAAACCTTCACGGAAGTTGGCTTTAATTGGGGTTTCAATGATCGAACCATCCGGTTTCGCCATCAAACCACGCATACCCGCCAACTGACGGATCTGAGCTGCGGAACCACGGGCACCGGAGTCAGACATCATATAGATCGAGTTGAATGATTTCTGTTTCTCGTCTTCACCCTGTTTGTTTTTCACAGTGGTGAATGACAAGTTGTCCATCATCGCTTTGGCAACCTGGTCGTTGGTACGTGCCCAAATATCGACCACTTTGTTATAGCGCTCACCAGCAGTGACGAAACCTTGTTCAAACTGTTGTTCGATTTCACGAACTTCAGCTTCAGCTTTACCAATGATAATTTCTTTTTGTGGTGGAATGACCATGTCTTCCATACCCACAGAAACACCTGAACGCGTCGCTTGACGGAAGCCCAAGTACATCAATTGGTCAGCAAAAATAACGGTATCTTTCAGACCCAGCTTACGGTAGCAAGAGTTGATTAACTTAGAGATGTTCTTTTTGGTCATCTCCACGTTAATTTGCTCAAAGCTTAAACCTTCTGGCACAACTTCCCACAGCAGACAGCGACCAGGCGTGGTATCAACAATAATTGTTTGTTGTTCACGTTCGCCATTTTCATTAATTACAGTCTGATGTACACGGGCTTTAACACGAGCGTGCAGGTCAACCTGACCTGTTGCCAATGCGCGGTTGACTTCATGCGTATCCGCGAACACCATGCCTTCACCTTTGGCATTCACTGCATCACGAGTGATGTAGTAAAGACCCAAGACCACGTCCTGAGACGGTACGATGATCGGCTCACCGTTGGCTGGAGACAGAATGTTGTTGGTTGACATCATTAACGCACGAGCTTCTAACTGAGCTTCAAGTGTTAATGGAACGTGGACCGCCATCTGGTCACCGTCAAAGTCGGCGTTAAACGCAGCACAGACGAGCGGATGCAGACGGATTGCCTTACCTTCAATCAGAATCGGTTCAAATGCTTGCAGGCCTAAACGGTGAAGAGTTGGCGCACGGTTCAACATCACTGGATGCTGACGAATCACAGAAGCCAGTACGTCCCAAACTTCTGGAGTCTCGCGCTCCACCATTTTCTTCGCAGCTTTAATGGTGGTGGCTTGGCCAGATGCTTGCAGTTTCGCGAAAATAAACGGCTTGAATAATTCAAGAGCCATTTTTTTCGGAAGACCACATTGGTGTAAACGCAGGTTTGGACCAACAGTAATTACCGAACGACCCGAGTAGTCAACACGCTTACCAAGTAAGTTCTGACGGAAACGACCCTGTTTACCTTTGATCATGTCTGCCAAAGATTTCAATGGACGTTTGTTTGAACCAGTAATGGCACGACCACGACGACCGTTATCTAACAGCGCATCGACAGACTCTTGCAACATACGTTTTTCGTTACGTACGATGATGTCTGGCGCTGCAAGGTCAAGAAGACGTTTCAAACGGTTGTTACGGTTGATCACACGACGGTAAAGATCGTTCAGGTCAGATGTCGCAAAACGACCACCTTCAAGCGGAACCAGCGGACGAAGATCAGGTGGAAGTACTGGAAGTACAGTCAGTACCATCCATTCTGGCTTGTTGTTTGACTCTTTAAACGCTTCCATCAACTTCAAACGCTTAGACGCTTTTTTCAGCTTGGTCTCTGACGTTGTGTTTGGAATTTCTTCACGTAGACGTGAAATTTCGTTTTCAAGATCGATGTCTTTTAACAAATCCTGAACAGCTTCTGCACCCATTTTCGCAGTGAATTCATCACCGTGTTCTTCTAGCGCATTGAAGTATTCTTCATCGTTCAGAAGCTGGTATTTCTCAAATGGCGTCATACCTGGGTCAGTGACCACATATGATTCAAAATACAATACACGTTCGATATCACGCAGTGTCATATCTAATAACAGACCGATACGGCTCGGCAGTGATTTCAGGAACCAGATATGCGCAACTGGAGATGCCAGTTCGATGTGACCCATACGCTCACGACGAACTTTGGCAGTCGTTACTTCAACGCCACATTTTTCACAAATGACGCCTTTGTATTTCATACGCTTGTATTTGCCACACAAGCATTCGTAATCTTTAACTGGACCAAAAATTTTGGCACAGAATAAACCATCACGTTCAGGCTTGAACGTACGGTAGTTAATGGTTTCCGGTTTTTTAACTTCACCATGAGACCACGACTTAATCATTTCTGGTGACGCAAGACCAATACGGATGCGGTCAAACTCTACAGGAGCATGACCGTCTGAATCCGTCTTTTTGCGCATGATATCGAGCAAGTCTTTCAATTTTTTTCTCCGTGTGTTGTGGAGATTTTCGCTACACAACTGGGTCACAAATATTGTTTTTAACTGAATATCCTCCTTCAGTCCCCCCTTTATTACAGGAGGGAAGCTCCAGAGCGCATTAAGCGCCGGAACTCCCCTTTTTTTAAGGGATCAGGAGGATTAATGGTTATTTAGTCACCATTTTTCAGTTCAATGTTGATACCTAAAGAACGGATCTCTTTGGTCAATACGTTGAACGATTCAGGCATACCTGGGTCCATATAATGGTTACCATCTACAATATTCTTATAGATACGGGTACGACCTTCAACGTCATCCGACTTCACAGTGAGCATTTCCTGAAGCGTATATGCTGCACCGTATGCCTCTAGTGCCCAGACTTCCATCTCACCGAAACGCTGACCACCGAATTGTGCTTTACCACCCAGTGGCTGCTGTGTAACAAGTGAGTAAGAACCAGTAGAACGTGCATGCATCTTGTCATCCACCAAGTGGTTCAGTTTCAGCATGTACATATAACCTACTGTTACAGGGCGGTCAAAACGCTCACCTGTACGGCCATCATAAAGTACAGTTTGACCCGTACGTGACAAGCCAGCCAGCTCCAATAACTCTTTGATCTGACCTTCTTCAGCACCATCAAATACTGGTGTTGCCAAAGGAACACCTGCACGCAGGTTGCCAGAAAGTAACAAGATTTCATCATCAGTCAGACTATCAAGATCTTCCTGCTTACCACCGACCTTATTGTAAATCTTGTCCAGGAATTCACGCAGCTCGGCAATTTGACGCTGTTCTTTCAGCATCTTGTCGATCTGGTCGCCCAAGCCTTTCGCCGCCATACCCAAGTGAGTTTCCAGAATCTGACCCACGTTCATACGAGATGGTACACCGAGCGGGTTCAGTACGATATCAACAGGCACACCGTTGGCATCGTGTGGCATGTCTTCTACCGGCAGGATGTTAGATACTACACCCTTGTTACCGTGACGACCCGCCATCTTATCACCTGGCTGGATACGACGTTTGACCGCCAGATAAACCTTAACAACTTTCAGAACACCCGTTGTGAGTTCATCGCCTGTAGACAGTTTGCGTTTCTTCTCAGCGAATTTCTCATCGATCTCGAGGCTCTTCTCTTTCAAGAACACCTGGATCTGGGTTAAACGTTCTGCAATTGCTTCATCTACCGGCTGGATTTCAAGCAGGTCAACCAGCTCTAAACCAGACAATACATCTTCAGACAGTTTATCGCCGCGTTTAGTGGTACCGCCGCCATTCGATTCCTGACCTTTCAACAGGCGAACAATACGTTCACGTGCCGCTTCTTCAAAGATTTTATATTCTTCTTTCAAATCTTTGCGGTAAGCGTCCAGCTGTGCTTTTTCAATTGCTTGAGCACGGTCGTCTTTTTCCAGACCATCACGTGTAAACACTTGAACATCGATTACGGTCCCTTTGGTGCCTGATGGAACGCGAAGTGATGAATCTTTCACATCAGCTGCTTTTTCACCGAAGATTGCACGTAGCAGTTTTTCTTCCGGAGTAAGCTGTGTTTCACCTTTAGGCGTTACTTTACCGACCAGGATATCACCTGCAGTTACTTCAGCACCGATATAAACGATACCAGACTCATCTAGCTTAGACAGAGCCGCTTCACCCACGTTTGGAATATCAGCAGTGATTTCTTCTGCACCCAGTTTGGTATCACGTGCAACACATGATAATTCCTGGATGTGAATAGACGTTAAACGGTCTTCCTGAAGTACACGCTCAGATAGCAAGATCGAGTCTTCGTAGTTGTAACCGTTCCAAGTCATGAACGCGACACGCATGTTTTGACCCAGTGCAAGCTCACCACCATCCGTCGAAGGACCATCAGCCAGCACGTCACCACGGCCTACTTTATCACCCAGGCTCACCAGAACTTTCTGGTTGATACAGGTGTTCTGGTTCGAACGCGTGTATTTGATCAGGTTGTAGATATCTACACCTGCTTCGCCCGCCACCATTTCGTCTTCATTCACACGAATAACGACACGAGAAGCATCAACAAATTCAATACGGCCACCACGTTTCGCGATCACACATACACCAGAGTCATGTGCTACGTTCGCTTCCATACCGGTACCAACCAGTGGCTTGTCAGCGATTAACGTAGGAACAGCCTGACGCTGCATGTTTGAACCCATCAGTGCACGGTTGGCATCATCGTGCTCAAGGAATGGAATCAGTGATGCGGCTACCGAAACGACCTGCTGGGCAGAGACATCCATATGTGTCACTTTTTCTGGTGGAATTCGTACAAATTCACCTTGGTAACGTACAGATACGAACTCTTCAGTCAGGTTACCGTTTTTATCTACTGCAGAGTCAGCCTGTGCAATCACAGTGCCTACTTCTTCAATTGCAGACAGATATTCAACTTCCTCTGTTACACGACCATCCACGACTTTACGGTATGGTGTTTCCAGGAAACCGAAGTTGTTACATTTTGCATAAACTGAAAGCGAGTTGATCAAACCAATGTTTGGACCTTCAGGCGTTTCAATTGGACAGACGCGACCATAGTGAGTCTGGTGTACGTCACGCACTTCAAAGCCAGCACGTTCACGTGTCAAACCACCTGGCCCAAGCGCGGATACACGACGCTTGTGGGTAATCTCGGACAACGGGTTGTTCTGGTCCATGAACTGGGACAACTGGCTTGAACCAAAGAATTCCTTGATCGCAGCAGCCACTGGCTTCGCATTGATTAAATCTTGCGGAGATAGGTTGTCAGTTTCAGCTTGTGATAAACGCTCTTTTACCGCGCGTTCTACACGTACCAGACCTACACGGAACTGGTTCTCAGTCATTTCACCTACTGAACGCACACGACGGTTACCCAAGTGGTCGATATCGTCGACTTCACCTTTACCGTTACGGATTTCAACCAATGTTTTTAATACATCAGTGATATCTTCGTTCGACAAAATGCCTTCAACTTCACGTGACTTCTGGTCTGTACCGACTTCGTAAGGACGACCTAAACGACGGTTGAACTTCATACGACCTACTGGAGACAGGTCATAACGCTCAGACGAGAAGAACAGGTTATTGAACAGGTTTTCAGCCGCTTCTTTTGTTGGCGGCTCACCTGGACGCATCACTTTATAGATTTCAACCAGGGCTTCTTCACGGCCAGTTGTGGTATCTGCACGCAAAGTATCTGCGACGAAAGGACCACGGTCGATATCATTGGTGAACAGAATGTTAAACTGCTTCACACCGCCTTCAGCAATTTTGACCATCACTTCATGGCCAAGTACAGTATTGGCAGCAATCACTTCCCCATCTTTCAGGGCAATGTCTTCAGCCGTAATACGCTCATACAGGTATTCATCAGGAACTGAAAGCTTGGTCAGGCCAGAAGCTTCCATTTGACGAACATGACGCGCGTTAATACGTTTACCTTGTTCAACAATTACTTTGCCATCATTATCAGTGATATCGAACTGAGCCATTTCACCGCGCAGACGCTCAGGAACCAGGTCAATCTGGTAGCTGCCCATATCCAGATATACAGGCACTTTCTCGTAGAACATGTCGAGAATCTGTTCGTTGCTATAACCTAAAGCACGCAGTACGACAGTCGCCAGCAATTTACGACGACGGTCAATACGTACATAGACTAGATCTTTGGCATCAAACTCAAAATCTAACCATGAGCCACGGTAAGGAATAATACGTGCAGAATAAAGAACCTTACCACTAGAATGAGTCTTGCCTTTATCGTGGTCGAAGAACACACCTGGTGAACGGTGCAATTGCGACACGATGACACGCTCAGTACCATTGATCACAAAAGTACCGTTATCTGTCATCAGTGGCATTTCGCCCATGTAGACTTCTTGTTCACGTACGTCTTTAATAGATTTCGTTTCACGATCTTTCAGGATCAAACGAATTTTTACGCGCATTGGTGCGGCATAAGTTGAGCCACGAAGAATACATTCGCGTACATCAAACTCAGGCTTACCAAGACTATACTCAACAAATTCTAAAGCAGCATTGCCAGAATAACTTTCAATAGGAAAAACTGAACGAAATGCGGCTTGGAGACCGATATCTTCGCGGTTTTTTGGTAATTTGCCATCTTGTAAGAATGTTCTGTACGAGTCGACTTGAATCGCGAGCAAGTACGGAGCATCCATGATGTTAGGCAATTTACCAAAATTCTTACGGATCCGTTTCTTTTCGGTATATGAGTATGCCATCTGGAGTCCTCGGAAAGTGTAAACCAAGCCCGCCTGCAGAACGGACTTAGAAGGAATTACGCCGGCCAATATGGCCACCACTGTTTACAAATGCTGCAATTTTTAGTGGTATTAAAACGCTTAACAATATTTTTTTACCGAAAAATATTGTTAAGCGTTTGTGTACATTATGTTTATTTTTAATTTGTATGATTTTTATATCATGCAAACAAAAATCGAGCCGATTATTGTAACGCAAAAAGGCTGATGACCCAATAGCCATCAGCCAATTTTTGGAGCCGATTACAAAAAACCCGACTCCCTTAAGAAATTACTTAAGTGTAACTGTAGCACCAGCTTCTTCAAGTTTCTTCTTAAGTTCTTCACCTTCTTCTTTAGAAACAGCTTCTTTGATCACTGAAGGAGCGCCTTCAACTAGATCTTTAGCTTCTTTAAGACCAAGGCCAGTTGCTTCACGAACTGCTTTAATTACAGCAACTTTGTTCGCGCCGAAAGAAGTCAACTCAACGTTGAATTCTGATTGCTCTTCAGCAGCAGCACCAGCAGCGCCAGGAGCAGCAGCAACAGCTACAGCAGCAGCAGAAACGTTGAATTTCTCTTCAAAAGCAGAAATAAGTTCAACAAGTTCAAGAACAGTTTTTTCAGCAACTGCGTTTAGGATTTCTTCGTTAGTTAAAGCCATGAGAATAACTCCAAATGGAAATTGAATGGTGTGTAAATTGATTTAAGCTTATGCAGCTTCTGACTCGTTTTTCTCTTTGAGCGCAGTAATAAGGCGACCCAATTTCGAAATAGGAGCTTGAAGAACGTTTGCAAGCATAGTAAGCGCTTTTTCTTGGTTCGGAAGGTTTGCGATAACGCTAACTTCAGCACCTTCATAAACCTTACCGTCAAATGCAGCAGCTTTAAGTTCAAATGCTTTGTTAGTTTTAGCAAATTCTTCGAACAAACGAGCAGCAGCACCCATGTCGTCTTCAGAAGTTGAGAAAGCCAAGATCGTTGGGCCAACAAGGTTGTCATTCAAGATATTGAATTGAGTATCTTGAAGAGCACGTTTAGCCAAAGTATTACGTACAACACGTGTAGCAACACCCAGTTTACGCGCTTCAACACGTAGAGCAGTTAACTGTCCTACGGTTAAACCTTGATAGTCAGCAACAACAGCAGCATACGCAGTAGAAGCGACTTCAGCGACTTCAGCTACGATCTGTTTTTTGCCTTCGATAAGAAGAGCCATTGTAAAACCTCCTAACGGTGATTTATGTGCTTACGCGAAGCACACTCCCAATTCGTTAACCCATCACTGGACTAACACGCGGAGGATGAACAAATCACACCACCGCGTCTACGCGGGCTGGGCTATTAAGAGCGGAGCATAAAACTCCGCCCGCCCGCGGTCTTTGACGCTGATAAATTTTCATTTATCAATTCAAAGTTTGCCTAAATTATCCCCTCTCCTTATAGGAGAGGGCTAGGGAGAGGTTTAACCCTCTTCCTGACCTTCTCCCAGAGGGAGAAGGAGACAGCTTCAGGGCTTTAAAATTCTTTCTTAATCAGCGAGATTAAGCAGTAACGTTTGCCACATCAACGATCAGACCAGGACCCATAGTTGAGCTCAAAGTGATCTTTTTGATGTATACGCCTTTAGAAGTCGCAGGTTTTAACTTTTTCAAGTCAGCAACCAAAGCCTCAACGTTTTGACGAACCGCTTCAGCAGAGAAACCTACTTGACCAATTGCAGCGTGGATAATACCTGCTTTGTCTACGCGGTAACGTGCTTGACCAGCTTTTGCATTTTTAACTGCAGTGGCTACGTCAGGAGTTACAGTACCCACTTTAGGGTTTGGCATTAAGCCACGTGGACCAAGGATCGTACCCAGCTTACCTACAACGCGCATTGCATCTGGAGCAGCAATCACAACGTCGAAATCAAGGTTACCCGCCTGGATGCTTTCAGCCAGATCGTCGAAACCAACAACGTCTGCGCCTTCAGCTTTAGCCGCTTCAGCAGCAGCACCTTGAGCGAATACAGCTACACGTACAGTTTTACCAGTACCTGCAGGAAGAGTCGTTGCACCACGCACAACCTGGTCAGATTTACGAGGGTCAACACCTAGGTTTACTGCAATATCCAAAGATTCTTTGAATTTAGGAGCTGGAAGGCTCTCTAAAACTGCAACAGCTTCTTCTAGCGTGTAAACCTTGTTCGCTTCTACAGCAGCCACGATCGCTTTTTGACGTTTAGTTAATTTAGCCATGTCTTAAAGCTCCACATCCAAGCCCATAGAACGCGCAGAACCAGCAATGGTACGTACACGTGCGTCTAAATCAGCACCAGTAAGATCTGGTTCTTTAGTAGTCGCAATTTCTTCGATTTGAGCACGAGTCAACTTACCAACTTTAGTTTTGTTAGGTACAGCTGAACCCTTCTGGATACCCGCAGCTTTCTTAAGAAGAATCGCAGCAGGTGGAGTTTTCATGATGAATGTGAACGACTTGTCGTTGTACACAGTGATCACGACTGGAATTGGCAGACCAGCTTCAAGTTTTTGTGTAGCAGCATTGAATTCTTTACAGAATGCCATGATGTTTACACCACGTTGACCTAGTGCAGGACCAATCGGTGGAGATGGATTCGCTTTACCAGCTGGAACTTGCAGCTTGATATAGCCGTCAATCTTCTTAGCCATTTCAAATTACCTCTGGGTACAAACGCCGATGAAGGCTCCCCAACATTTACGCAACGCTACCGTTACAACAACAATGCCCGAGCTTAAAAAAGTCGGGCGCTTTCAACCAAGACCAGCTAGATTGCTTTTTCGACTTGACGAAATTCCAATTCAACTTGAGTTGGTCGGTTAAATACATTAATCGTCAACGTTAAACGTGACTTTTCGTAAAGAACTTCTTCCACCACGCCTTTAAAGTCAGTGAATGGACCGTCAATTACAAGTAATTCTTCGCCTGGTTCAAACATCGTCTTCGGACGAGGTGCTTCACCAGTATTGCGTACACGCGCCAGAATCGCATCAGCTTCTTTTTGCGTAATTGGAGCTGGCTTTTCTGCCGTACCCCCAATAAAGCCAAGGACTTTTGGACACTCTTTTACGATATGCCAAGTATCATCATTCATTTCCATTTCGACCAATACATAGCCTGGAAAGAACTTACGCTCTGATTTACGTTTCTTGCCATCCTTCATCTCTACCACTTCTTCGGTAGGAACAAGGACTTCACCAAAGCTATCGGCAACAGCGCTACGCTGGATTCGATCATTAAGCGAACGCATCACTTGTTTTTCATAGCCTGAATAGGCATGAATAATGTACCAACGTTTCATAGCTCTCTTACCCGATAATAAACTTCATTAACCAGCCTAAAATATAGTCAAAACACCATAATAAAATGGCTGCTACAACTACAACTACAAGGACATGCCAAGATGTGGTCACGGTCTCTTGTTTGGTAGGCCAGGTTACTCGACGTAACTCGATTCGTGCATCTTTAACAAGACGAACAAAGCCTTTGCCTTGATGGGTGGCGTATAATAAACCGAATGCCACAACGATACAAGCCAAAATTACCCCAACACGCACCCAAATATCATTCGCGGGTGCCCAGTATGCAGGTAAATATTGGTTTACCATCATCGCACCTACCAATAAAATCAAGGCGATAATCCACAGAACCACGTCCAATGGAGAACCTGAACTTACATCTACAGCAGGATTATTTCTTTGAGGAATTGCCGCTTCGCTTAATGCGTCGCGTGATTTATCATTCGACATTTTTGTACTCGTCGTAGGTTTCGCGACTTATTATATGACCAGTTTTGCCGACATCAAGCGTCTTTAAAAAAAACTTGGCAGGCCAGGAGGGACTCGAACCCCCAACATTCGGTTTTGGAGACCGACGCTCTACCAATTGAACTACTGGCCTGTAAAACAAACTGGAGCCTAAACCCCAGCTTGTTTTTACTATTCTATGATTATGCAGTTACTTTAGCAACTACACCAGCACCTACTGTACGACCACCTTCACGGATCGCAAAACGCAGACCTGGGTCCATTGCGATTGGGTGGATCAGCTCTACTGACATCTCAACGTTGTCACCAGGCATAACCATTTCCACACCTTCTTTCAACTGGATCGCACCAGTTACGTCAGTTGTACGGAAATAGAACTGTGGACGGTAACCGTTCAGGAATGGAGTGTGACGACCACCTTCTTCTTTAGAAAGTACGTATACTTCCGCATCGAATTTAGTGTGTGGCTTGATTGAACCTGGTTTAGCCAATACTTGACCACGTTGTACGTCTTCACGCTTAGTACCACGAAGAA
>NZ_VLSR01000059.1:0-452 GCF_007558235.1 Acinetobacter sp. RF15B
TGGTAAGAATCCACAACAAGTTGTTCTTCATTGATGTATCTGAGGGTCTGTAGCTCAGTTGGTTAGAGCACACGCTTGATAAGCGTGGGGTCACAAGTTCAAGTCTTGTCAGACCCACCATCTGCCACGAAACAGAGAATCAGAAACATTAAATCTAAATGATAAGCTGGGGACTTAGCTTAGTTGGTAGAGCGCCTGCTTTGCACGCAGGAGGTCAGGAGTTCGACTCTCCTAGTCTCCACCACGAATTATTTTTTAAGCACTGCTTTAAAAAATAATGAGGCTTGATTACAGAATTTAGTAAATAAATAATTATTTATTAACTTCTGTGATTTATCACAGTTTCTAGACCTGACGAAGGCTAGAAAAATCATTAACAGCATATATTTGAGTTGAAATAATTTGTTCATACTCATAGATAGAACGGAAGTTAACAGTAATTTATTACCTGT